>NZ_JBEXWT010000017.1:0-131294 GCF_040629945.1 Kitasatospora sp. NPDC005856
CGCCGCCCAGCGGCTGGGCACGGACCTCGACACGGTGACCCGACACCTGACCGAGGGCGACACGCAGCGCCCCGGGCCCGGGGATCCGGTCGGCTCGTAGCACGGCCGGGGCCGGTGGGGCCGGTGTGGCGGGGCCGGACGGTTGCGCCGGGCCCCTACGGGAAAGCCAAGGGTACGGCCGGAAACGCGCAGGCCGCACCGTACGAGGAGGCCCTGATGAACACGGTGAAGGAGTCCGTGGACGTGGCCGCCCCCCTGCACACCACCTACCAGCAGTGGACGCACTTCGAGGAGTTCCCGCGCTTCATGGAGGGCGTCGACTCGGTGACCCGGCTGGACGCCCGCCACAACCACTGGCGCACCAGCATCGACGGCGTCACCCGCGAGTTCGACACCGAGACCGTCGACCAGGAACCCGAGGAACTGATCGCCTGGCGGACGGCGGGCGGGGAAACGGACCGGAACGGCGTGGTGACCTTCCGGCGGCTCGACGCGGGCCACACCCGGGTCACCCTGGCCGTCGACTTCCGGCCCGAGGGTCCGGGGAAGCAGGCCGCCGCCGAGGCCAGGGGAGTGGTCGACCAGCGGGTGAAGGGGGACCTGAGACGGTTCAAGGAGTACGTCGAGGAACGCGCGCGGGGGCGGACCGGTCCGAGCTGAGCCGGGTCCCGTCCGTCCGCTCACGGCCGGCGACCGTGCGGACGGTGGCGGCCTCGGCAGTGCGGCGTAGTCAAGAAACGGCAGAGCCCGTACGGCGCCGCAGGTCGGAGCGGGGGAGTGCGGGGGAGCGGCGGAGCGGCCGGGGTTCGGCCGCCGATGGCCCGGGATTCGGTCAACTCGGCCGTCCGGCCACGGGAGTTCGCCCGGATCGCGGACGCACCGACCCGGCTGCTTCTAGGCTCGTCCGAACACCGTGGCGTGAGGGGGAGTGCCGTGGCCCGCAGTTCCGTTCGGCGACGTCGGTCGACCACCGCCCGCCGGGTGCGGCGGATGAGGCAGAACGCGCCGCTGCTGGGGGCCGCCGCGCTGGTCGCGGTCGTCGTGGTCTCGCTGGTGGTCCGCTGGCTGGCCCAGCACCTCGCGCTGGTCGCCGCGGCGCTGGTCGTCGGCGCGGGCGCGGGCGTCGCCGTACTCCGCTCGCGGATGCGGTCCCGGCAACGGGAGTCGGAGGCGCGGACCGCCCGGCTGCGGCACATCGGACCGTTCCTGGCGATGACCCCGAAGGCCTTCGAGCACGCGCTGGCGGACCTGTGCCGCCGAGACGGCTGCACGAAGGTGAAGGTGGTCGGCGGGGCCGGCGACCTCGCGGCGGACGTCCTGGCCACCACCCCCACCGGACAGCGGATCCTCATCCAGGCCAAGCGGTACGGGCCGAGGACCTCCGTCGGCTCCCAGGACGTCCAGAAGGTCAACGGCACCTACCGCGACGTCCACCACTGCGACCTGGCCGCCGTGGTGACGACCAGCTCGTTCACCAAGGCCGCCGCCGCGTTCTGCACCCAGGTGGGCATCCGCGCCGTCGACCAGCGGGCGCTCGCCCTGTGGGCGGACGGCCGGGGCCGGCCACCGTGGGCCTGAGCCACGGCTTCCCGCGCGCGGACCCCGCTGCCGCCGCGACGCGGGCTCGGGCGTCGGGCCGGACGGTGCCGGACGCCTGACGCTGCGGCGGCGCACGGGTCGCCGGAACCGAACCGTACGGTCGGCGGAGGGCGGCCCGCGCTACTCCGCCGGGTCGGCGGGCGGGTTCGGGCAGCCCGGTGGCGGCGAGGACGCCCCGTCGCGCCCGTCGACACCGTCGTCCGACGGCTGCCGCCCGAACCCCTCGGGCGCGGCGACCTCCTCCGGCAGCGGCATCCGGGGGTGCGCGGGCATCCTGGTGGGCCCGCGGGAGCCGAGCTCTCGTCGGCCGTGCCACCGGCCCTGCCGGTCACGCGGGATCCTGTCGCTCACGGCGTCCTCCTGGTGGCATACGGGTTCACCATTGTCCCGGGTCCGGGCGTGCCCCCGCCCGGCAGGGAGATCCGGGGCGGCTGAAGGCCGGGGGTGGGCCCGGCCGGTCGGGTGGGTGGCCGGGTCGCCCACGAACTTCATGCGGGGTAGCGTCACTCCTGGTCACCAGGTCGTCGCGTTGTGCACCCGGCGGTGGGTGTGGGTGGGGCTCTGGAGGCCGATTCGCTGTTCCGTCCGAGAACCGACAGGAGCGTCCTCCCATGGCCGTGCCCACCACCTTCGACCAGCGCGTCACCGGCTACAGCCTTCCGCACGCGTACTGGATGGCGAAGGCCGCCGACCTCGCCTACAAGGACGAGGCCACCATCGACGAGCAGGCGCGTGCCTGGGGCTTCGACACCGTACGGCACCACCAGACGCGGTTCACCCCGCCGTTCCCGCTACAGGACACCCAGGCCTACACCATGGCCGGCGACGGCATGATCGTCACGGCGTTCCGCGGCACCGAACCCGCGCAGATCCGTGACTGGCTCACGGACGCGACCACCCCGCCCTGGCCCGGTCCCGCCCGGACGGGCTACGTCCACTACGGCTTCGCCGAGGCCCTCGAATCGATCTACCCCGACGTCGCCAAGGCCATCTCCGACCTGCGGACGGACGACCAGACGGTCTGGTTCGCCGGCCACAGCCTCGGGGGTGCCCTGGCCATGCTCGTCGCCGCCCGGCTCGACCTGGAGGATCCCCGGCTGGCGGCCGACGGCGTCTACACCTTCGGTCAGCCCCGCACCTGCGACCGGCTGCTCGCCGCCGCGTACGACAAGGGCCTGCAAGGGCGCACCTTCCGGTTCGTCCACGGCAACGACATCGTCCCGGAGCTTCCTCCGGAGCCCGCCTTCACCCATGTCGAGGCGCTGCGGCACATCGACTCCTCGGGCCGGATCAAGGAGAAGGTCGGACTGGTCGCCGGGCTGACCGACCGGGCCAGGGGCCTGGGCGCGGCGGCGTTCTCGCCGGACGGCGAGGGCATCCGTGACCACATGATGCGCGGCTACCTCGCCGCGCTGGAGAAGGCCCTGGCCTGACCGGTGGGGCGCCGGACGGCCCGGCGGGCGGGAGCCGGCGGGGGCTCGCCCGGCCGGGCCGCGCCGGCGGGCAGGGGGTGAGGGGAGGTGGGGGGAGGGGCGGGTGAGGTGTGCCCGGTCGGTGATCTTGGACGGATAGGCTGCCGTGACGTCAGGTCCTCGCGGTGAGGACCGAGCTGATCAGGATCGGTGGTGTACGGACATGATGGGACCGGCGCATTCGCTGTCGGGTGCGGCCGCATGGCTGGGGGTGGGCGCGGTGGCGGCCGGGATGGGGGAGCCGATGCCCTGGCCGGTCCTGCTCGCGGGGGCGCTGATCTGCGCGGGGGCGGCGCTGGCGCCGGACCTGGACCACAAGGCGGCGACGATATCCCGGGCGTTCGGGCCGGTGTCCCGGGCGCTGTGCGAGGTGATCGACAACCTGTCGTACGCGGCGTACAAGGCCACCCGGGGCAAGGGCGACCCGAGGCGTTCGGGCGGGCACCGGACGCTGACGCACACCTGGCTCTGGGCGGTGCTGTGCGGGGCGGGCGCCGCGGCGGTGGCCGTGTACGGCGGCCGCTGGGGCGTGCTGGTGGTGCTGTTCGTGCACATGGTGCTGGCGATCGAAGGCCTGCTGTGGCGGCAGGCCCGGGTCTCCAGCGACGTCCTGGTGTGGCTGCTGGGGGCGGCCAGCGCCTGGATGCTCGCTGAGGTGCTCGACAAGCCGGGCAACGGCTCGCAGTGGCTGTTCGAGGAGCCCGGGCAGCAGTACCTGTGGATCGGGCTGCCGATCGCGCTCGGCGCGCTGGTGCACTGCCTGGGCGACGCGCTGACCGTCTCGGGCTGCCCGGTGCTGTGGCCGATCCCGATCGGGCGTCGGCGCTGGTACCCGATCGGGCCGCCGAAGGGCATGCGGTTCCGGGCCGGCAGCTGGGTGGAGATCAAGGTGCTGACCCCTGTGTTCATGGGGGCCGGCGGAGTCTGCGCTGCGGGGGCGCTCGGCTTCTTCGGAAGCTGACGGGGCCACCGGTGGGGCCGACCGGCCCTCGCGCGAGGGGAGTTGGGGGGCCGTCGGCCGGGTAGGTACCGGTCGGTGCCGGGAACGGAAGTCCGGCGGTCCTCGCAGCCGTGGGAGCGTGGCAGATGGCGTCCGTGCACGGAAAGCCGGGAGAGTCGGGAGTTCCGGGAAGGCCGGGTCAGGTGGCGATCGTCACCGGTGCCGCCAGCGGGATCGGCCGGGCGGCGGCGCTGCGGCTGGCGCGGGCGGGCTGGGCGGTCGCGGCGGTCGACGTCGACGCGGCCGGTCTCGACGCGCTGGCCGAACTCGCCCCCGGCATGAGCCCGTTCGTCTGCGATGTCACGGACCATGCGGCGGTCGTCGCCGTGGTCGGTGACATCGGCCGCGAACTGGGCCCGCCCCGCCGGCTGGTGCACTGCGCCGCCGTCGCCACCATGGGACGGCTGCTCGACGCGGAGCCGGCGGACGCCCTGCGCCTGATGGACGTGCTGTACGGGGGCACGCTCCACATGGTCCGGGCCGTGGTGCCGGCGATGGCCGCGCGGGGCGGCGGCGAGCTGGTGCTCCTCGGCTCCATCGGCGGCTGGGTGCCCGTTCCGATGGGCGGCGCGTACGGCGCGGCCAAGGCCGCGGTCCACTTCCTCGCCGAGATCGTCGCGGCCGAGCACCGCGGCGACGGCATCCGGGTGCTGTGCGTCTGCCCGCCCGCCGTGGAGACCCCGATGCTGGCCCGCATCCGGCTGGCGACTCCTGAACTGCTCGGTCCGCGACGGGGGTTGAGCCCGGAGCAGGTGCTGGACTCGATGGACCGCGCGCTGGCGCGCGGACAGGCGTGGGCCTTCCCCGGGCGCGGCACCCGGGCGCTCTGGACGGCCCGGCGCCTGGCGCCCCGCGCGCTCAGCGGCCTCGTCGGACGGATCGTGGTCGGGAAGTAGGCCGGGTGCCGGTCGGGAGGGAGGGGAGGGGCGGGATCCTGGCCGGACGTGGGGCCGGCTCCGCTCAGCGGGCCGCGAGCAGGCCGTCCACCAGCGCCTCCAGGCCGTCCCGGTAGGTGTCCTGGGCGGTGAGCGGTGCCCAGCGGTCGGCGAGCTGGGCCAGGCGGGGGAGCCGCTCCTGGTCGAGGTCGGCGAAGACCTGCTGCCGGTGGGTCGGGCGGTCGTCGTCGGGCCGGCGGCGGGCCGCCGTGGCGCGGACCATGATCTCGCCGGCGGTGTAGTACCAGATCGCGCGGTAGCCCTGGACGGCCCGCTCCGGCGGGAGGCCGCAGGCGACCAGGCCGTCGACGATCTGCTCGACGAACCACAGGGAGTGGGCGGACATCAGGCTGTCCCCGGTCAGCACCTCGACGATCCACGGGCAGGCGGCGAGTGCCCCGTGGATGGCGGCCGCCGCGGTGACGACCCGTTCGCGAGGATCGGCGGGCGGCTCGGTCGGTCGTAGGGTCCGCGCGGCGTAGTCGTCCAGCAGCAGGACGAGCAGCTCCTCCTTGTCGCGGACGTGGTGGTACAGCGCCATCGGCGTGCTGCCGATCTCCGTGGCCAGGCGGCGCATGGTCAGCCGCTCGACGCCCTCCTCGTCCACGATCCGGCGCGCCGTGCCGACGACCTCCTCCCGGGAGATGCGGGGAGGCCGACCGGTGGCCTTGCGCGGGGCGCGACGCGATCCGGCGGGCTGTGAGCCGGCGGGCTGCGGCATGGACGGCCGTGGGGCGGAGGGTTGCTGCATGCCTCCATCATCACCCGGGACTCGACAGCGGGGATCGTCCGGGGCTACTTTCTATACATGTACAAAAACTTACCGGGGCGCCCCTGCCACGTGCCGGCCGCCCTGATGCCGCCCCGGCGGCGGCCGGACGCGCCCGGGCGAACCGCCCCGCTCACCCCCGAAGAGAACCGACCGGAAGGAACCCGCTCATGACGACCACTCCGCTCGCGGCCGTGGACCTGTTCGCCTCGGCCCTGCACGTCCACCCCGACGGCGAGGTCCGGGCCGCCGGGCGCCGGATGACCGGCGGCGATGCCGGGGCCTGGCAGATCGCGACCTTCCACGTGGAGAGCGACGCCGACGTCCACGCCGACCAGTGGGAGATGCACCCCGAGGCCGACGAGGCGGTCTGCTGCCTGGCCGGAGGCTTCCGGCTCCACCTGCGCCCGGTCGAGCCCGGCGACACCGGCTCCGTGGTGCGGCTGACGGCGGGCACCGCCGCGATCGTGCCCCGGGGCCGCTGGCACCGGCTGGAGCTCGACGCCCCCAGCGACCTGATGTCGATCACCTTCCGCAGCGGCACCCGGTTGGAGCCGCGCACCGAGGCCGGGTGACGGACGGCCGGGGCCGTGGGGCGGGTCGGGGTGGGTGGGAGTGGGTCGGAGTGCCCGGGCCGGGCGGTGTCGGACGGGGCGGGCCGCCCCGGGCCGCCGTCAGCGCCCCCGGCGACTCCGGGCATCGGCCCCCCGCCCCCGCGGCGGGACGGTGCCGGCGATCCGCCCCAGCAGGACGGCGAGCTCCCCGGGCATGGACAGGAACGGGGCGTGGCCGCTGGGCAGTCGGTGGACGGTGTCGGCGCGCGCGGCGAGCTCGTGCTGCCTTGCCGGCTCGAGGGCCTGGTCGTGCTCGCACACGATGTAGCTGGAGGGGACGGTGCGCCAGCCCGCCGTGGCCACCGGCTGGGTGAAGGACCGGACGTTCTGCGGGGTCAGCCGGGCCACGGCGCGGTCGGCCTCGGCGGCGGGGACGTCGGTGTAGTACATGCGGCGGGCGTCGGGGTTCGGCGGGGTGCGGCCCGTGTCGTCCTTCGGCGCGGGAGCCCCCAGGAAGGAGAACACGCTTTCACCGGCGTCCAGTTGGAAGGCGGCGAGGTACACCGCCCGCACCACGTCGGTGGCGCCCGCGATGGCCTCGGTGGTGGGGGCGCCGCCGTAGGAGTGGGCGACCGTCACCACCGGGCCGTCGATCCGCCGCAGTCGGTCGCGGATCGCGGCGGCGTCCTCCAGCAGGCCCGCCGGCCGGGCGCCGTCGGGGTGGGCGCCGTCGGGGTGGGCGGCGGAGCTGGGCAGGTCCACGGTGTGGGAGCGCCACCCGGCGGCGTCGAGCGCGGTGCGCAGGGCGTCCCAGCACCAGGCGCCGTGCCAGGCTCCGTGGACCAGCAGGAAGGCGGGGCGGTCGGTGCGGGCGGTCATCTGCGGTCCTCCGTCGTACGGCGCGCGGGCGGTGGGCCTTCCGAGTATCCAGGGGGAACGTGACGGCGGTGTGACGGCGGGTGTGTCGCCGACCGGCCGGGGAGCCGACCGGCCGGGCCGCCGCCGAGGCCGGGATCCAGGTCGAGGGACCGGAACGCGGTCGGTCACCCGCCGTGCGAAGCCAGGGGTGCACGCACCGGCCGCACCTCGGGGCCGTCCCCGATCCTGGCCCCGAGGAACCCCTGACCCGGGGCGGCGGAGCGGCCTGAGCGGCCCGGCCGCTCGGGGAGCCGCTCGGGTGTGAGGTAGCGGCTGCGCACCGCGGCGACGATCTCCGCGCTCGCCTGCCCGCTGCCGTAGGGCGAGGGGAGGTGCGCCAGCCGTTCGGCGGCGGCCTCGTCGGCCAGCAGGTCCCGCAGGGCGCGGGCGAGTTCGTGGCCGGGGCGGGCGAGCCGGGCGAAGCCGGCCCGGACGGCCTCGGGGCGCTCGGTGGAGTTGCGCACCACCACGAGCGGGCGCTTGAGCACGGTGCACTCCTCCTGGATCCCGCCGGAGTCGGACACCAGCAGGCGGCAGTGCCGGGCCAGGGCGAGGAAGCCGGCGTGGTCCAGCGGTTCGATCCGGTGCAGCCGCGCGACCGGGCCGCGCAGGCCGAACGCCTCGACGGCGGCCCTGGTCCGGGGGTGCAGCGGCAGCAGCACCGGTAGGTCCAGGGCGGCGAGCTGGTCGAGGATCTGGGCGAGCCGCGCGGCGTCGTCGGTGTTCTCGGGGCGGTGGATGGTGGCGAGCACGTAGCCGCCGGGGGTGACGGCGTGTTCGGCCACGATGCGGCGGGCCTCGGCGTCGGCGGGCAGGGTCTCCAGGGTTGCCTCGACGACGGTGTTGCCGGTGATCACCACGCGCTCCGGGTCGATCCCCTCGCGCAGCAGGTGTGCCGCCGCGGTCGCGGTGGGGGCGCAGTGCAGGTCGGCGAGCGGCGCGATCAGGCGGCGGTTGGCCTCCTCGGGCATGCCGGGGTCGAAGGAGCGCAGGCCGGCCTCGACGTGGACGACGGGTATGTCCGCGCAGTGCGCGGCCAGGGCGCCCGCGGCGGCGGTGTTGGTGTCGCCCTGGACGACCACGGCGGCCGGGGGGCGGGCCGCGAGGTGATCGCTCAGCGTGCTGACCATCCGGCCGATCTGACGGCCGCGCGGCTCGCCGCCGACGCCGGTCAGCAGGTGGTGCGGGCGGGGCAGGCCGTACTGGGTGAAGAAGGTGCTGGTGAGGGCCGGGTCCCAGTGCTGGCCGCTCCAGACGATGCGGGCCTGCGGGCCGAGGAGGCGGGCCACTCCGGCGAGTTTGACGATCTCCGGCCGGGTTCCGAGGACCAGGGCGACATCGGTCGAGGACATGGCGCTCCGAAGGGGCGAAGGGGTGGGTCGGGGAAGTATCAGCAGACGATATGGGGGGATTCGCGAGAAAGATCCCCAGGCCTGACCAATGTTCACCCACTTGGCCGAAGGGGCCGCGAGCAGCCTGCGGCGTGCCCGGCGGCCGTTCGTATACCGGTGCATCAACATCGCCTGCGCCGCGCCGACTTGGCGGCGGCCGTTGCCCGCCGATACCGGCTCATCGGCGCCCCCGCGCGGCCGGTTGCGGCAAACGGGTGATTTCCACCCGAATGGGCGCGGCGGATCTTTCGGATCATCCGATCGGCCCAGCAACATACGGCTCCAGATCGCAAAGATCGGGACAACCCGGTCGCAACGAGAGGAACCACCCATGTACGGACCCATAGGCGGCGGCCTTCCCCCGACGGCGGCCGGTGGCGGCGTGCTGGCCTCGACCGGCTCGCCCGGCCTCGGCCTGGTGGCCGCGGCCGGCACGGCCCTGCTGCTGGTGGGTGTCGCCCTGCTGCGGCGCAGCCGGCTGGCCGCCGACCGGGACGAGCCGGCCGACCGGAAGCGCGAGGACCGGTAGCCACCGCGCCCCGTCCAGTCGTCCTCCGTCAACCCGCCTTCCTCCCAAGGGGTTTCCTCGTGACCGCAGACGTGTACCCGCAACCCGGTCGGCCACCGGGCCCGGCCCGCTCGCCGCTGCTGCGGCACGGCCGGGCCCCGCTGTCCGGCCGGGTGCTCGCCGGGGTGACCGGGCCGCTGCTGTTGGGCCTGTGCGGGGCGCTGGTCGCCGGCGAACGCGCCTACCGGTTCCACGAGATGGCCGGGGCGCGGTGGTTCGCCTCCCACCTGCTCGGCCTGCGGACCCTGCTGCTGGAGTCCCCCGACGCGCCGGTGCTGTACGCCGGCGACGCGAGCGGGTTCGGGCGCGGGATCGCCCTGACCACCGGGTGCAGCAGCGCCCTGCTGATCGCCCCGCTGGCCCTGTTGGCCGGAGTCCTGCTGCTGTTCGGCACCCGCGGACCGGCGAGGGTGCTGCTGGGTTTCGTCCTGGCGGCGGCCCTGGTCGTCGCGGCCAACCTGGGCCGGCTGACGCTGATCGTCGCGATGCAACACCGCTACGGCGACGAGGGGTTCGGCTGGACGCACGTCCTGTTCGGCTCGGTGCTGATGATGGCCGCCGGCCTGGTCGCGCTGCTGCTCTTCCTCCACCTGATCACCCGAACGTCCACCCGCGACGCGGAGGCCGATGCGCCGTGACCCTGCTCGACCTGTCCGTCTCCCTCTCCTTCGTGCTGGGAATCGGCTTCCTCGCCTACGTCGCGGTGATCGTGCGCAACTTCCTGCGGGCCCGCCCGGACGCCCCGGGCGACCCGAGCCGGTTCGACTGGCACTTCCTCATACCCTGCCGGGACGAGGAGGCCGTGATCGGCACCACCCTGGACTACCTAGCCCGGCACTTCCCCGCGGCCCGGGTCTGGGTCGTCGACGACCACTCCGAGGACCGGACCGCCGAGGTGGTGCGGGCCAGGGCGGCCGAGGGGCGGCCCGTCCACCTGGTCGGCCGGCGGCTGCCGCAGGCGCGCACCGGCAAGGGCGACGCCCTGAACGCCGCGTACCGGGCGCTCGAGGCCTGGCTGCCGGAGGACGCCGACGCCGACCGGGTCGTGCTGATCGTCCTGGACGCCGACGGACGGCCCTCCCCGGGGATGCTGGACACCTTCGCCGGAGCGTCCTTCTTCGGCGACCCGGCCATCGGCGCCGTCCAGGTCGAGGTTCGGATGTCCAACCGGGACGTGGCGGTCCCGCTGCCGCACCGGGGGCGCCTCGCCAACCGGTTCGCCCGACTGCTGGCCCGGCTCCAGGACATCGAGTTCCGCGGGCCGATCTCCGCCATCCAGATCACCCGCCGGCTCACCCGGACCGTCAACGTGGGCGGCAACGGCCAGGCCAACCGGCTCGGCGCGCTGCGCTCGATCGACCGGGACGGCGGCGAGCCGTGGGGCAGGGCGCTGCTGGAGGACTTCGAGCTCGGGCTGCGGATGATGCTGGCCGGCTGGCGCAACGGCTACACCACGACCGCCTGGGTGGACCAGGAAGCCCTCTGGAACGTACGGCAGTTGATCACCCAGCGAGTCCGCTGGGCGCAGGGCTCGATGCAGTGCGCGCCGTACCTGCGGCAGGTCTGGCGCTCCCGGGAGTTCACCACGGCGGGCTTCCTGGAGGTCCTCTACTTCATGGTCCAGCCCTGGCTCCAGGTCGTCGGCCTGGTGGTCTACACCGTGCCGATCGCCGCCTTCGGCTACAACGCGGTCTTCTACCCCGAATTCGTGCTGGCCTTCCTCCGCCAGGGCGGCGCGGCGCTGATCGCGCTCTACCTGGTCGTGGGGGTCGCCGAGTTCGCCCTCTGGGGGCCGTTGTACCGGCGCCGCAGCGAACCGGGGATCAGCCGCCGGGCCGCGCTCGGCTACGGCCTCGCCCTCGCGGTCTACGCCGCGACCACCTACCTCGTCGCGATCCGCGCCTTCTGGCGGATCGTGCGACGCAAGGGCTCCTGGCACAAGACGGCCCGTACGGCCGAGCCGCTGCCGGCGCCCGCCGCCCAGGAGATCGCCACCGCCTGAGCACCGGGACTTCTCCCCGGCCGCGGAGGCCGTGGCCGAAGCGAACGCCACGGCCGGCCGGCGGAGTCGACGCACCACCACGCACCACCACAACCACGCACCGCCACAACCACACCCACGCACCACGACCACCACCACCACGACGCACCACCCCCCTTCCTGCCCCGCACCGCGGACGCACAGCTCCGCCGTGCCCCCGTCCGAAAGGCCAACCCGTGAGAACTCGCACCCGCAACCGCGTCCTCGCCGGCACCGCGCTCGCCGTCGGAGTCCTGTCCGTGGCCTCCCCGGCCCACGCCGCGCTGCCCGCCCCCACGGCCGACGCCTACGTCGTCTCCACGCAGGCACTGGGCGGGATGGTCGCCGTGGCGCCCTCGCCCGAGTCGACGTACCCCTCCGGCGGCACCCAGACCCTGATCGGTCTCAACGTCGGGCCGGTCGCCACCAACTCCACGCTCACCGCGACCACCGCCGGGAACCCGGCCGCCGGCACCGCGTCGGCCTCGGCGACGGTCGACAAGCTCGGGCTCGACCTCGGTGTCGCCTCGGTCTCCCTGACCGGCGTCAACTCGACCTGCACCGCCACTCCCGCCGGGGCCACCGGCAGCGGCCTGATAGCGGGCGGATCGGTCACCGTCGGCCTCCTCCCGGTCAACCTCCAGGCCAATGCCCCGGCCAACACCAAGGTCGACATCCCGCTCGTCGGCTCGATCGTCCTCAACGAGCAGACCACCGACGCCAACGGCGTGCTGACCGTCAACGCCGTCCACATCACCCTGCTGCCGTCGCTGAACGGTGCCGACCTGGTCATCGGCCACGCCCAGTGCGGTGGGGCGGAGCCCGCGGCCGCCGTCCCGATGATCAACCCGTCCGTCGCCGGGATGGGCGGTGGCGCGGTGCTCGCCGGCGTCCTGGCCACCGTCTACGTCCGTCGCCGCAACGCCCGCTCCGCCGCGTCGACGGTCTGACGCCGGGACGGGAGGGAGGGCGGTCGGCCCGGGGCCGTCGCGGACCACGGCCGGCCGCCCTCGATCCACCGCCGTCAACCCGGCCTCCGGGGCTCACCCTGATGTGTGAGATGCCGCCGCCGGGTGACGGGGAGTGGGGGACCGGGCCCGTCCCACCGCCACCCGCCCAGTACGGGCCGTGGACCAAGGAGGAGATGAACCCCCTGGAGGCCACCGCGGTCCTGCTCGCCGAGTACATCAACCGGATCTCCGGCAACGGCAAGGACTTCGCCACCAAGCTGGTCACCGACACGCTGTCCCAGCTCGACTAGGCCGCCGGGACAGCACCGCCGGGTCGGCAGCGCCGGGCCAGCTCCCGAACGCGCCAGTGGCGCCGCCCTCGATGGGGCGGCGCCACTGGTGTCGGGTGGGGTCCGGGCGGGCGTCAGCCGTGCCGGCCCGGTCGGCGGTAGGCGACGAAGCAGAGGGTGCCGCCGCCGAGCAGGGCGATGGCGCCGAGCGCCGCGACGAGGGTGTCGGGGGAGGAGCCGCCGGTGTGCGGCAGTTCGCCGCTCTCGGACGGGCGAGGCGTGTGGGGGTGGGTGCGGGTGTGGGTCGCGGAGGCCGTCGGGCTGGGCGAGGAGGTCGGTGAGGGGGAGGACGACGGCGACGAACTCGGGCTCGGGCTGGGCGAGGAGGTCGGCGACGGCGAGGAGGTCGGGCTCGGGCTGGGCGAGGAGGTCGGCGACGGCGAGGCGGTGGGCGACGGGGAGGTGGTCTGGAGGATCACGCCCATGTCGAGGTCGAGGTCGCGCTGTCCGCCGCTGAGGGTGACGGTCTGGGTGATGCCGGTGGTCGGGTCGGCGTCCGAGTCCTTGCTCGGGTCGGTGCCGGCGCCCTTCGCCGTGACCTTGGCGCCCTTGGGGAGGGTGGTCAGGTCGAACCGGACCTGGTAGCTGCCGTCGGGCAGGTTGTCGAACAGGTAGTGGCCGGTGGCGTCCGTGACGGTGGTGACGGGCTTGCCGTCCTTGTCGCGGATGGGCTGGCCGTTGCCGTCGAGCAGGTGCACGGTGACCCCGGCGATGCCCTCGTCGCCGGGCTTCTGGACGCCGGAGCCGTCCCGGTCGTGCCAGACGAAGTCGCCCAGCGCGTTGTCGGACGGAGCGACGTGCTTGATGGCCACGCCGACCTTGGCGGGCTCGGCCGGCAGCAGCTGGCGGCCGGCGTTGTCGGTGGCGGTGTAGGCGAAGCTGTTCCAGGCGTAGTCGCCTTCGGGGGCGTCGTAGGAGGCGACCATCGGCCAGGTGAGGGTGAAGGACTCGGCCGGGGCCATCGCGCCGGGGCGGTGGATGCGGAACCAGGTGGCCGTGCCCGGCCCCGGGAAGGTGGTGCTCCAGACCGCCGCGCTGTTGCAGCCGGTGCGGTCGACGATCACGGCTTCGACGCAGGGGTTGGGGTCGGTGGTGTACTCGATCAGCACGGTCGGGTCGCTGCTGGTGATCGGCTGGCTGAGCGAGGGGGTCCAGGTGCTGCCGCGGGCGGCGTCCTGGGTGAGCACGTAGTTGTCGCCCGGGGCGGGGAGCTGGTCGTAGGCGATGAAGTCGGTGACCGGGTCGGGGGAGTCGTTGCGGACGGTCATCCGCCAGGAGGTCGTGCCGCCGGGGGTGGCGGTGCCGATGGTGACGTAGTCGGCGTCGAGGTCGCCCTTGACCTCCTTGTAGGAGCGCAGTACGGCGGGCGCGTCCACGTGGATCTTGGAGGAGGCGTGGCAGAGCAGTTCGCTGGTGTCGCCGTTGCCGTTGAGGTCGAGCACGTCGGGGGTGCTGCCGCTGTCGGAGCCGCCGTACATGCAGGCGACCGGGTGGGTGGGCTGGTCGACGGTGACGTAGACGTCGTTGGTCAGGTCACCGGCGCGGACGCTGCTGGCGACCTGGACGTCGAAGAGCATCCGGTAGGCCAGCGGGTCGTGCAGGTACGTCGAGTCCGGTGCGCCGGCCGGCCACTCCATCCGGAGGATCTGCCGGCCGTCCGGGCCGGGGGTCACGGTGATCGAGGACGGGGCCTTGGCGTCCGGGTAGTTGGGGTCGGGCCGGGCCGAGCCGTCGATGTAGACGACACCGGCGGGCAGCACGTCGAAGAGGACGAGCGGCCGGTCGAGGTCGCGGGCGCTGCGGTTGTACGGGATGACCTGGAAGGTGGCCTTGCCGCCGGGCGCCGAGAGCTCGCCGGCGACGGTGGTCTTGGCCGCGCCGAGGTTGGTGGCCTGGGTGATGGTGGTCCGGGCGCAGGCGTTGGCCGTGGCGGTGTCGGTGCCGTCGGTGGCGCTGGTGTCCACGCAGTTGGTGAGCGGGTCCGGGGCCTGGCGTCCGTCGTGGCCGGGGGTGGCGACCTGGGTGACCAGCTGGACCGCGTTGCCGGGGCTCCAGCCGGTGGGGATCGGGCCGTTCCAGGTGAACCTGAGGCCGTCCAGCCAGCGCCCGGCGGGGATGCCGAGCACGTCGTCGGCCGGGTCGCCGGCACCCGCTTCGAAGGTGATCCGACGGGGGGTGGAGCCGTTGAACGGGCTGCCCGGGGTGAAGGTCTGCCAGGTGGGGTCGCCGTTGAGGCGGTACTGCAGGGTGAGCTGGATGGAGGTGGGGTTCCACGGCTCCAGCTGGAGGGACTGCGGGAAGACCCAGTTGTAGATGCCGTCGGTCGAGCCGGCGCCGGGGTCGGTGATGGTCAGGCTGGTGGCGGGGCCCGAGGTGTTGGTGGCCGACAGGCTGAAGGAGTTGAGGTCTCCCGAGGTGGTGGTGGACTGCCAGGTCTTGCTGGCGGTCACCTGGACGCCGGTGACGGGCGGCTGGAACTGGCCGGTGGTGGTGCCGGCGGTGTCGAGTTGCCGCTCCGCCTCGGTCAGCGGGGCTCCGAGCAGGTCCACGGTGTTGTCGGAGGTCGTCCCGTTCGGGAAGCCGGCCTCGGGGTAGTGGACGACGAGCGCGCCGGGGGTGCGGCAGCCGCCGCGCCCGTTGCCCGAGACGAACGCCCCGATGTCGTAGCCCCAGGTGTTGGGGCCGGGCGCCACCTGGGACCAGCCCGGCGAGCGGCCGGTGTCCACCACCGCGCCGGGCGGCAGGGTGTCCAGCAGCCGGCTGGTGTCCAGGTCGACGTTGGGCACGTTGTCGGTGGCGCAGGCGCTGAACTGGTAGGTGACGGTGCGTCCGTCGCTGCTGGAGGTCTGGATGCCCTTGGTCACCGTGTACTGCGGCTGCACCTGGGCGGTGGTGTCGGCAGTGGCGGACTGGGTGGGCTCGCCGTCGGCCGACATGGTGGCCGAGTTGGTCGAGGTGGTGCCGTTCGGGGTGGTGAAGTTCGGGTACTTCATCGTCACCGTGACGGTGGCGGTGGTGCCCGGACTCAGGTCCTTCAGCCGGATGTCCATCGTGCCGCCCATCGCGCCCGCGGCGGGCACGGTGGAGGCGGCCACGTCCACCGAGGACGGGTCCGGCGTCCAGCCGAGGAACTGCATGTTCGAGGGCAGGGTGTCGAGGATGTGCCCGCCCGTGCACTCGGTGATGGAGCAGGTGTAGCGCAGGGTGTAGGTGACGTTCTCCCCCGGGGAGACGGTCGCCTTGTCGACGCTCTTGGTGAAGGAGATCGCGGCCTGGGCCGGTGGGGCCAGCACGCTGCTGCTCAGCAGCGAGCCCGCCACCAGCGCCAGGACCGAGGCGATCCGCCCGGTCCGGAATGGAATACGCATAGCGCGCAGTCCAGCCGATCGCTCCTTCGGGCCGGACGGCGACACGAGGGGCGGTCGCGGCGATTCACCTGCCCGGCGGTCGCTCGTCCGGCCGCACCGCGTACGCCGACCGGGATCCGCGGAGCCCCCGGGGCCTGTCCGGCGGATCCTTGCCGGACGGACCCTAGGACGAGTCGCGGGCGATCAGTTCGACGGCCATCAGGTTCCGGCCGGCCGGGACCGCGTCCGGGTCGGTGACCGCGCGGTCGACCAGGGCGGCCAGTTCCTCGCCGGCCGGCAGCCGCATCCGGACGGAGCTCAGCCGCGGCCGCAGCAGCCGGGCCAGCAGCAGGTCGTCGGCGCCGACCAGGGCCGTCGTCCGGGGGACGTCCAGGCCGGCGTCCTGCAGGGCGCGCAGGGCGAGCATCGCGTACTCGTCGTTGTAGCCGAACAGGCCGTCCAGGCCCGACTCCCGGCAGCGGTCGGCGAGTTCGGCGGCGGACTCCTCGGTGTAGTCCAGCGGCAGCGGTTCGACCGTCACACCGACGCCCGCCGAGGCGGCGGCGGCCCGGGCGCCGGCCAGCCGGGGGCCGGCGAACAGGGCGAGCCCCGGGTCGGCCGGCATCACGACGCCGATCCGGCGCCGGCCGCGCTCCAGCAGGTGGGCGACGGCCGCGGCGCCGACCTCGCGCTGGTCCATGATCAGCGCGTGCGCGCCGGGTACCGGCGGGACGCCGAGGGTGAACACCGCCCGGGTGCCGGAGCGGTGGAGGGTCCGCACGCCCTCGGGGGTGAGCCCGGGGGTGAGGCAGAGGACGGCGGCGGGCCGCAGCTCGGCCCAGGCCCGGGCGGCGTCGTTCCAGCCGCCCGGGGTCGGGCCGAGCAGCACGCTGGTGTAGCCGTAGCGCGGCAGGGCGTCCTGGAGTCCCCGGTAGAAGCCACTGAACAGCGACCCGATGGGTGCGTCGGAGCCGACCAGCAGCACCAGGCCGGTGCGGCCGGCCCGCAGCGAGCGGGCGCCGGCGTGCGGGACGTAGCCGAGCCGGTCGGCGGCGGCCCGGACCTTCGCCCGGGTCTGCTCGCTGACCCGGCCGCCGGCCGTGTTGTTGAGCACGAAGGAGACCGTGGCGCGGGAGACACCGGCGAGTTTGGCGACGTCGGCGCTGGTGGGCGGCGGCGCGGCGGGGCCGGGAAGGTCGTGGTCGCTGTTCATAACGGTTCGAATCCTTTCACGGCCGGCTCTGGCCGTTGGCCGAATGCCCTGCTAAACATCTGGTTACACGAGTAACCGTTACACGTGTAACCTGATGTCGATCCGCTGCCCGGCACCCCCACCCCCCGCCGGGCACTTCCCCTGGAGGGCAATGTGGCCCTTTCCCCCGCAGGCGACGCTCCGCAGGACGTCCCGGCAGCAGTCCCGCAGGCCCCGGCGTCCGCCGGCCGCGGCCTGCTGCCGTTGCTCTTCACGGGCAACACCGCGATGTACGCGCTCTACCTCGGCGTCGGCGGCGTGCTGCTCCCATTGCAGGTCGAACACCTCGACCCGGCCGCCAAGGTGGCCAACCTCGGCCTGATCAGCGGCGTCGCGGCGATCTTCGCCACCTTCTTCAACCCGTTCGCCGGTGCCCTGTCCGACCGTTCCGGCCGGCGCAACCCGTGGATCCTGGGCGGCGGCCTGGCCGCGGTGGCCACGATGGCCCTGCTCGGCAGCGTGAACTCGGTGCTGCTGGTCTGCATCGCCTGGTGCCTCGGCCAGGCGGCGATGAACTTCTACCAGGCCGCGCTCACCTCGGTGGTGCCCGACCGGGTCCCGCCGGCGCGCCGGGGCACCGCCTCCGCCGCCGTCGGGCTCGGCCTGCCGATCGGCTCCACCCTCGGCGTCCTGCTGGCCTCCGCGTTCTCCGACCGCCTCCGCACCGGTTACCTGGTGCTCGGCCTGCTGGTCGCGCTGGCCGCCGTCCTGTTCAGCGGTCTCGCCCGGGAGCGGCCGCTGCCCGCCAAGCGGGCCGTGCCGCTGCGCGAGCAGGCCGCCGCCTTCCTCGGCGTGCTGCGCGAGCCGGACTTCCGCTGGGCGTTCATCGGCCGGGCGCTGCTGGTGCTGGGCTACTTCGCCGTCGTCGGCTACCAGCTCTACATCCTCCAGGACCACATCGACCTGCCCGGCGGCCTCTCGCCCGAGCGGGCGATCGCGATCCTCACGCCGGTCTCCTCGGCCGCGATGGCCGTCTCGACCGTCGTGGGCGGGGTGCTCTCGGACCGGCTGGACCGACGCAAGCTCTTCATCGGCCTGTCCGCCGCGCTCTCCGCGGTCGCCCTGCTGATCCCGGTCCTCAGTCCCACCTGGCCCGGCATGATCGTCTTCTCCGCCGTGAACGGCCTGGCCTTCGGCTGCTTCATGGCCGTCGACACCGCGCTGGTCACCATGGTGCTGCCGAAGGCCGAGGACGCGGCCCGGGACATGGGCGTGCTCAACATCGCCAACGCGGGCCCGCAGATCATCGCGCCCTTCGTGGCCTCCGCGGTGGTCGGCCTCGGCGGCTACACCCCACTGTTCCTGCTCGCCGCCGCGCTCGCGGTGGCCGGCGCGCTCGCCGTGAAGCCCATCCGCGGCGTCCGGTGACCATCCACCAGAAAGGTTTCCCTCCCATGAAGTTGCACACCCAGGAGTGGGGCAGCGGCGACCGGATCGCCCTGCTGGTCCACGGCATCATGTCCGACCACCGCACCTGGCGGCGGGTCGGCCCGACCCTGGCCGAGCGCGGCTACCGGGTCATCGCGGTCGATCAGCGCGGCCACGGGCTGAGTCCGCGCGGCGCGGGGCGGACCCCGCAGGAGCGCTACGCCCTGGACGCGTACGCCGACGACCTGGCCGAGACCGTGCCCGCCGGCGTCGAACTGGCCATCGGCCACTCGCTCGGGGGCATCACCCTGCTGCGGGCCGTCGAACGGTTGAAGCCGGCCCGCGCCGTCTACGTCGACCCGGGCTGGCAGTTCGCGCGGGCCGAGGGTGTGGACCCGACGGTGTTCGTGGAGTTCCGGCACGCCGGCCGGGAGCAGATCACCGCCATGAACCCGCGCTGGGAGAGCGCCGACGTGGACGTCGAGCTCGCCACCCTCGCCGCCTGGGACCCGGACTCGGCCCTGGCCATGCCCGGGCAGGAGTCGGGCCTGCCGACCGCTCCCGCCGTGCCCTCGTTGGTGGTGCTGGCCGAGGACAGCTTCCTGGTGAGCGACGCGGACGCCGAACTGCTGCGGGCCCGCGGGTTCGAGGTGCGCACCGTGCCCGGCGCCGGACACACCGTCCACCGGGACGACCACGCCGGTTTCATGGCCGCGCTGGAAGGGTGGATCTGAGCCGTGGACGACCGCAAGGAGAACGCCGTGACCACCCCCGAGGCCCGTGACCGGGCCGCCGCCGACGCCCGCCGCGAGGCCGCCGTCGAGGCCGCCCTCGCCCGGCTGGACCTGCCCGCCAAGGTCGCCCTGCTGGCCGGTGCCGACATGTGGTCGCTGCCGGCCAACGAGGAGATCGGCCTCGGCCGGCTGGTGATGTCGGACGGCCCGGCGGGCGTGCGCGGTGAGCACTGGACCCCGGACGACCCGTCCGTCGCCCTGCCCTCGCCGACCGCCCTCGCCGCCACCTGGGACCTCGACCTGGTCCGCCGGGCCGGCCGGCTGCTCGCCCAGGAGGCCCGGCGCAAGGGCGCCCACGTGGTGCTCGCGCCGACCGTCAACCTGCACCGCAGCCCGCGCGGGGGCCGCCACTTCGAGTGCTACTCGGAGGACCCGCTGCTCACCGGCGAGATCGGTGCGGCCATGGTCTCCGGTGTCCAGGACGGCGGGGTGGCCACCACGCCCAAGCACTTCGTCGCCAACGACTCGGAGACCGACCGCTACACCGTCGACGTCCGGGTGGACGAGCGCACCCTGCGCGAGCTGTACCTGGCACCGTTCGAGGCGATCGTCGAGAAGGCCCACCCGTGGGGCCTGATGGCCGCGTACAACTCGGTCAACGGGCCGAGCATGAGCGAGCACGCCGAGCTCAACAACACGGTGCTGCGCGAGGAGTGGGGCTTCGACGGGGTCCTGGTCTCGGACTGGACCGGTGCCCGCGACACCGTCCGGGCCGCGCTCGGCGGCCTCGACGTGGCGATGCCGGGCCCGGCCACCGTCTACGGCGAGCACCTGGTGGCGGCCGTCCGCGAGGGCCTGGTGCCCGAGGCCGTGGTGGACGCGCTGGCCCGCCGCGTCCTGCGGCTGGCCGCCCGGGTCGGCGTGCTGGCCGGCGCTCCGGCCGCCGTCCCGGCGCAGGAGTTGCCCGCGCCGGTCGACGGCGAGTCGCTGGTGCGCGAACTCGCGGCGCGGTCCTTCGTGCTGCTGCGCAACGAGGGCGGCGTGCTGCCGCTGGACCCGGCGCCGGCCTCGGTGGCGCTGATCGGCGCGGCCGCGACCGAGGCCCGGATCGGCGGGGGCGGCAGCGCCCAGGTCTTCCCGACCCGGGTGGTCACGCCGCTGGAGGGCCTGCGGGCTGCGCTCGGCGCCGGCACCGACCTGGTCCACGAGATCGGCGCCGACCCGCGCACCTTCCTCCCGCCGGCCGCCTTCCCGTGCACCGCCGAACTGCTCGGCGCCGACGGGGCGTCGCTCGGTACGGCCGCGCAGGCGGACGGCAGCGTCCGCTGGCTGGGCGCGCTGCCGGGCGGCGTCTCCTTCACCGACCTCGCCCGGGTCCGGCTGACCGGCACCCTGACCGCGGAAGCCGCCGGGCGGCACTCGTTGGCCGTCCGCGGCGTCGGCCGGTTCACGCTGGAGGCGGACGGCGAGGTGCTCTTCGACGGGGTGCTGCTGCCCGAGGGCGAGGACCCGGCCGCGGCGTTCCTCAACCCTCCGGAGCGCCGCTTCGACCTCGCCCTCGCGGAGGGCCGGGACGCCGAGGTCACGCTGACGTGCACCATGCCCGAGGCGAGCGACTTCGCCGGCTTCGGCCTGGTCTCCTTCACGCTCGGCCACGCCGCGCCGACCGCCTCCCCGGACGAGCTGATCGAGCGGGCCGTGGCGGCGGCCCGCGCGGCCGAGGTCGCGGTGGTGCTGGTCGGCACCACCGAGGAGGTGGAGAGCGAGGGCGTGGACCGGGCCGGCCTGCGCCTGCCGGGCCGCCAGGACGAGTTGGTCGCCCGGGTGGCGGCCGCCAACCCCCGTACGGTGGTGGTGGTCAACGCCGGCGCTCCGGTCCTGATGCCCTGGCGCGACTCGGTGGCCGCCGTGCTGCTCGCGTGGTTCCCCGGACAGCAGGCCGGCGAGGCCCTCGCCGACGTGCTGCTGGGCGCGGCCGAGCCGGGCGGGCGGCTGCCCACCACCTGGCCCGCCGAGGAGGCGGACGCCCCGGTCTGGGGGGTCGAGCCCACCGACGGCCGGCTCGACTACGCCGAGGGCCTGTTCATCGGCTACCGGGCCTGGCAGCGCCGGGCCGGCGCCGCTCCCGCGTACTGGTTCGGGGCCGGTGGCGGCTACACCGACTGGTCGTACGAGGGCCTGGAGGCGCGGCTGGTGGAGGGCGCCTCCGACGTGCTCGCCGAGGTGACCGTACGGGTGCGCAACACCGGCGGGCGGGCCGGGCGCGAGGTGGTGCAGGTCTACCTGGCCACCGACGGCTCCGACCGCAGCCGTCCGGACCGCCAGCTGGCCGGCTTCGCGGTGGTCGGGGCGGAACCGGGCGCCGTCGCCACCGCGCGGATCTCCCTTGCGCGCCGGGCCGTGCAGAGCTGGGACACCGCGGCCCGCGCCTGGCGGGTCAACCCGGGCGTGCACACCGTCGAGGCCGGCCGCAGCGCAGGGGACCGGCCGCTCGCGCTGGCCCTGGTGGTGCCGCCGCAGGCCTGACCCGGGACCGCTTGCCGAGGGGGCCCCGACGTGCGAACCGGCGCACGTCGGGGCCCCCTCGTCGTCAACCGCTGCGGCCGTGGCCCGGGGTGATCCCGGTTCCGGCCCGGGCGGGGCGGCCGGGCCGCTCAGCCGAACATCACGCCCGTCTCCCGGGCCAGGGTGTCCAGGCCGTAGCGGGTCACGTGCTCGACGTTCTGCGGGTCGATCGTGCGGACGCCCTCGGCGGCGAGCCGCTCGTTGATCCTGTCCAGGTGTTGCTGGACGACCTGCTTCTCCGCCTCGGTGGTGCGGCCCTTGTGCGGTCGCCCGGCGTGTTCCAGGCTGCCGTAGTTGACCCGCTCCCGGTTGCCGGCGGCGGCCGTCGCGGAGGCGGCGTCCCGGGCGGCCGGCCTGGCGTCGCGCAGCACCTCGGCCATCGGCGCGGCCGAGGCCAGCCGGTCGAAGGTCTCGGCCTCCATCACGACCGTCTGCGGCTCCTCCCGGTCCGGGTGGTGCAGCTCGATCGTGACCAGGTCGAGCGCGAGCTCCCGCACCTCGCCCAACTCCCCGGCGAGCGCGTCGATCTCGACCGGACCGTCCGTCAGGTCGGGGTGCTGGAGCACCACCACCCGCACCAGGTCCCGGTCGTTCTCCGCGTGCCTGCCGGTCAGGTCCGAGAACCGGATGATCTTCTGGCCCATGTCTCCCTCTCCTGCCCCTGTGATCAGCCGAGAGCCTACGCCCGGATGATCATCGACGTGCAAAAGCGGCCGGGCCCGGGGGAGCACCCCCGGGCCCGGCCTTACCTGTCCTGCATCAGTGGAGCGTCGGTGTCAGTGGATCGGTGAGGCGTCCTCCGTGGCTCAGTACCGCGGGTTCACCCGGTAGATCGGACGGTCCGGCACCCACCAGTGGCTGGAGCGCCAGATCCCGAAGGTGAAGATCACCCCGTGGCTGCCGCGCTTGTTGGCCGCCTTGAGGAACTGCTTGCCGACCTTCTTCATCAGGTAGGACAGCGCCCACAGGACGTAGCCGGCGGCCCGGGCGGCCCAGTGCGGGAGCTTGCGCAGGATCTTGGAGATGCCCTGGGCGATCTTGCCGGAGACGTAGAGCAGACCACCGATGGTGTTGCCCTCGGCGCGGCTGAAGTAGGCGACCCACTTCTTGCGCCAGGACAGGCCCGTCAGGTCGTCCATGGTGATCGGGTCGACCGGGTAGCCGTAGGCGTTCGGCGAGCCCTCCAGGACCGGGTCGGTCTGCAGGAACCGGCCGGTGGTCGAGTCGTACAGGCGCACGCCCATCAGGGTGAGACCGGAGAGGCTGTCGTTCTCGCGCTGTGCCCCGCCGAGCCAGCCGTAGGCGGTGGTGCCGGTGGCGTCGACGGTGTTGCCGTACTCGTCGTAGTGGTAGACCGCGAGGTCTTCCAGGCCGTCCGGGGACATCTGGACGGAGACGTCGCCGTGCAGGTTGGTCAGCAGCAGGATCGCGCCGCCGTCGGTGCCGGTGGCGGCCGTGAGCTGGCCGGTGAGGTCCAGGACGTTGCGGGTCAGCTTGCCGGCCGCGTCCTTGGACCAGGAGGCGCTGTCGTTGCCGCCGTCGAAGTGCTTGGTCTCCTGGGCGGTGACGGTCCAGGTGCCGTCGGTGCCCTTGGTCTCCGTGGTGGCGACGGCGAGGCGGCCGGAGGCGTCGAGGTCCCAGGTCCTGCGGGCGTCGGCGTAGGTCTCGGTGCGGACCAGGTCGTTGGCGTAGTAGCCGAGCTGGGCGCCCTTGGGCAGGGCGGTGGCGCGGCCGAAGGCGTCGTAGACGTAGCCGGTGTCGGTGAGGCGGTCGGCGGTGTCGTAGCCGTGGGTCTCGGCCTGGGTGACGGCGTCCGCGGTGGCGGGGTCGCAGTCGTCGGTGACGCTGGTGCGGTTGGTGCGGTTGCTGCTCTTGTCGAACGCGTAGGTGCGGGTGGCGCAGGCCAGGCCGGTGCTGTCGGCGGCCTTGGTGAGGCGGCCGGTGGCGTCGTAGGTGTAGCCGCTGGTGGTGCTGTTGCCGTCGCTCTGGGTGCGGCCGGCCTGCTGTCCGTGGACGGTGTAGTCGGCGGTGTCGGCGAGCAGGACGGTGCCGGCCTGGTTGGTGTAGGTCTTGCCGGTCTGGATGCCGCGGCTGTCGTAGCTGCTGGTCAGGGTGTTGCCGCCGGGCATGGTCTGGGTGACGAGGCGGCCCTCGACGTCGTAGGTGGCGTTGAAGGTGCCGGCCACCGAGTCGGTCAGCGAGGTCGGCAGGCCGCGCGGGTCCTTGGCGGTGTCGTAGCCGTAGGTCACGGTGGACGGCACCGAGTCGGACTTCTTCACCGGGCGGTCGAGCTTGTCGTACTCGGTGGTGGTGACGTTGCCGGCGCCGTCGTCGTAGGAGACCTGGCGGCCGAGCTTGTCGTAGCCCTGGGTGATGGTGGCCTTGCCGTTGTTGAGCGAGGCCAGCTCACCGGTGGCGGGGTCGTAGCCGAGCACGGTGTCGGCGACGGGGGTGCCGGTGCCACCGGTGACGGTGATCTTCACCGGGCGGCCGGCCGCGTCGTAGCTGCGGGTGGTGGTGCGGGTGACGCCGTTGGCGCTCTCGCTCTGGACGGCGACGTTGCCCCAGCGGTCGTACTGGAAGGTCTTCGTCGGCAGCTGGAGCGGGTTGGTGCCGCCGCCGGCGATCTGGGCGGCCGGGGCGATCGAGCAGACCAGGTCGGCCCACTCGGGGTGGCCGGCGCACGGGCCGGTGCCGGTGGCGGTGTAGTAGGTGGTGAGGGTGGTGGCGGCGTCGGAGCCGGTGGAGTTCGGGCGGCTCTGCGAGGTCACCCGGCCGCCGGCGTCGTAGCCGGTGGCGGTGGTGATCTTCAGGCCGGCCGGGTCCTGGACGGACGTGGTGGGCAGGCCCTGGGCCCAGTCGTAGCCGGTGGCGGTGGTCCGGGTGTCGGCGTCGGCGGCGTAGCCGTCGATCCGGGCGCCGACCGTCGTCGAGGTGGTCATGTCGCTGACCGCGGCGCCCGCGGGGCGGCCCTCGTCGTAGGTGGTGACGGTGTGGGCGCGGGCCGGGACCTCGGAGCCGGCGGCGAGCGCCGGGGAGGTGCCGGAGGCGGCCAGGTCGTGCTCCAGGGTGACCAGCTGCAGCGGGTCGTGACTCTCCAGCAGGCGCTTGCCGTCGGCCGAGTAGAGCGAGGTCGAGGACAGGACCTGGGCGCGGTCGGCCGTCGAGCGGCCGGCGATGCCCAGGGCGCGCAGCTTGTTGAGGTCGCTACCGGTGGTGGCCAGGGCGAGGATGCGGTTCTCGGCGGTGAGGGTGCGCACCGGGCTGCCGTAGGCGTTGTACTCGGTGGTGGTGATGGCGCCGCCGGGGGCGGCGGTGTTGACCTCGCGGCCGGAGGCGTTGGTGTACGTCAGTGAGGCGCGGTTGTAGCCGGCGGTGCCGAGGGCCTTGCCGTCGTGGGTGGCGGGGACGGCGTCGGGCGGCAGCACGGCGGTGGCGTCGGTGGGGGCGTCGCTCTGGCCCCAGGCCGCGACGTCGGACGGCGCCAGCGGGTACGGCGCGTTGGCGCCGCTGAGCGGGACGTCGTAGACCAGCGAGGTGGTGGCGGTGCCGTCCGTGACGTCCTTGCTGCCCTGCTTGAGGGTGGGGCGGGAGGCGGCGAGCAGCATGCCGTCGCCGGCGGTGGCGGCGTTGCCGGCCTTGCCGTACTCCAGGGTCCACGGCAGCTCGCCGGGCTCGGTCACGGTGGTGACGCGGCCGGCCGTGTCGTAGCCGTAGGCGGTCTTCAGCGCGGGGCTGATCCGCGGGTCCCACACCTCGCGCAGGCGGCCCTGGTCGTCGTAGGCGTACTGGGAGACGACGACGGGGGTGGCGGTGGCGGCGCCGGGGTCGGTGGACCACAGGCGGATCTGCTTCACCTGGCCGGCCGTGTCGCCGAGGGCGGTGGCGGTGGCGGTGGTGGTGTCGGCGTAGACGTACTCCAGCACCCGGCAGCCGGCCGTGGACGGCACGGCGGCGCAGTTGGCGGAGGCGCTCGCCGAGCTGGGCGCGACGACGTACTTCGGGCGGGCCAGGGTCTTGCCGCCGGAGACGACCTTCTCCGAGACCACGGAGGTGGTGGAGTTGTCGCTGGGCAGCGAGGAGGCGGAGGCCTGCCAGGTGGTGGCTGCCGGGTCGACCTTGGCGAAGGTGACGGTGGTGCCCTCGGTGTCCTTCAGGGTGAACGCGGCGGTGAACGCGCCGGTCAGGGTGAGGTTCTCGGCGCCGGGCTCGGGCTTCCAGCCGCCCGTGCCGGTGGCGGTGAAACCGGTCTCGGAGCCGTCCGCGGAGACCACCGACAGGGAGGTCGCCGAGGTCTGGCGGACGTAGGAGTAGTCGGCGTCGGTGATCTCCGCGGTGGTGCCGGAACTCCACTGCGGACCGAAGATCGCCGCCTGACCCTCCTGGGCCGAGCCGTTGGCGGGCCGGCGGGAGGAGAAGGAGCGCTCGGCGTGCAGGCCGAAGGCCTCGGCGTCGGTGTCGGAGAGGGTGAGGTCACCGGTGAGGGTGTTCACCGAGCCCGGGCCGACCTTGGTCTCCGGCGCGGTGCCCGCGTTGCGGTCCACCGTGACGGTGTTCGGCTCGGTGGCGTCGGTGGCGGTGCCGTCGGTGAACACCGCGCGCACGTCGACCGGGCCGTTCTCGGCCAGGGTGTCGGTGATGTTCCAGGTCAGCGCGGCCGGCTTGCCGCCCGGGGCGGCGAACGGCCAGGCCGTCACCGGCTGGCCGCCGGTGGTGGTGACGTTGGCGACCGGGACGTCCTTCCAGACGTCCGTCTCACCGCGGCGGTACTGGTAGCGCACCCCGGTGTAGGTGCTGTTGCCCTCGGCCTGCAGCGAGGTGCGGCGGGCCGGGCGCTCACCGGCGCCGGGGGCGACCAGGGCGGAGCCCTTGCCGGCGTAGAAGGTGTACGTCTTGTCGGCGGAGACGTTGCCCGCGGCGTCGCGGCTGTGCGCGGTGACGGTGTGGGCACCCGCCTTGAAGGTCAGCTTGGCGCTGACCGGCGTGCCGGTGGTGGCCGCGGTGACCCAGGCCCCGCCGTCCAGCTTGTACTGGACGTCCTTCACGTCGCCGGTCGGCGGGGTGAAGGTGAACGTGCCGCTGTAGTCGCCGTTGGCGTCCGGGCTGCCCGCCCACTGGCCGGCCGGGAAGTCCCCGGAGGAGACGGCGGTGATGCCGGGCGCGGTGGTGTCCACGGTGAGGGTGCGGAACGCGGACCAGGCGCTGTTGGCGGTGCCGTCCCAGGAACGGGAGCGCCACTTGTAGGAGCCGGCCGCCAGCGCGGTGCCGGGGGTCCAGGTGAACGTGGAGCCCGAGGCGGCCATGGCGGTGCGGCCGGACTGCAGCGCGGCCGTGCCGTTGGACGCCCACACCTCGAAGTCGAGGGCTATGTTGCCGCCGTCGGGGTCGGTCGCCTTGGCGGACAGCGTCGGCGTGGAGTCGCCGGTGAGCGCGGCGTCGGCCGGCGAGACCAGGGTGGAGACCGCCGGCGGGGTGTTGTACGTCACCGACAGGTACGGCGTGTTGGACGTCGCGTTGCCGGAGTTGAACTTCTTCCACCCGTACGGATCCGACTCGTCGGTGGCCCGGATGCCCAGGGTGTTGTTGGCGTTGCCGTTGGCGGCCCACGCCTTGACCAGCGCGGTGATGTCCTGGTTCACCCAGCCGTCGTTGCAGGAGCTGGAGTAGCCCTTCGTCGCCGTCGACGTCGCCCACTTCTTGTTCCAGCCGGGCTGGGCGGTCCAGCGGGTGGCCGTGGTGGCCGTGCCGGTGTCCCACACCTCCCAGCTCTTCGCCGTGCAGGACCAGCTGTGGAAGTTCCACAGGTTGAGCTTGCCGCCGGTGATCTGCTTCCCGCTGATCTTCGCCATCGGGAACTGCAGGAACGACCGCGCGACCTGGCCGGAGCCGTTGTTGCCCAGCTTCAGCTCGGTCTGCGAGGAGACGTCGGTGGCGTAGCCCTGCTGAACGAAGGTGTCGAAACCGACGCCGATGTTGACCGCGGGGTCGATCGTCACCGGGTACCTGGTCTTCGGGTCGTTCAGGAAGGCGGCGTCCGGGGTCAGCGTCAGATCGATCGCGTTCCCGTCCTGGGTGACCTTCAGCGCGACCGGCGCGGTGCGGGTGTGGTCGCCGCTGCGCTCGTCGACCTGCGCGTCCCACATCACCGGCGCGGGCAGCTGGCCCTTCTCCTCGCCGGTCTTCGGGTCGAGGAACGACACCGAGTCGTCCGGGTTCTGCCGGGCCTGGAGGCCGGCCGCGTCCAGGGTGAGCGTCACGCTGCCGTTGGCGGCCACCGCCGAGCGGTCCTTGAGCTCCAGGAACTGCTCGAAGCCGGTCCGGGTGGACTCGATGACCAGGTCGGTGGCGGTGAGCGCGTTCGCGTAGCGGGCCTTGGCGCCGTCCACCGTGGGCTCGGGCAGGGTGCCGCGCCAGGACAGCGACATGGCGGTGCCGTTGCCGTCGTCCAGCGAGACCAGCGGCGTGGTCGGGGCCTTCGCGTCCCCGGCCGGGGCGCCGGCCGCCTTGAACTTCGACGCCGCGGCGGGCGCCGTCGCGCCGGCCAGCGAGAGGTTCAGCGGGTGGCCCTTGGCCTTGACGCTGCCGTCCGACTGCCGGGCGAGGTCCACGTCGATCGGCTGGAGCCTGCCGGACTTGTCCTTGTAGCGGACGGGGCCGGAGGCGAGGTCCAGGGTGGTGGTGCCGTCCGGGTTGATCCAGGTGGTCGTCGACTCGGTGCGCTCGTCCACCACCTCGATCCGGCGGTTCTCCAACCGGGCCTTCAGATGCGCGGTGGCCAGGTCCTTCGCCTCCGCCGGGCCCAGGGCCTTGGCGGACTTCGGGGACTGCTCCGGGGTGACGGCCACGGCCTGACCGGTCGTCATGATGACGGCCGCGGCCTCGGCCGCGAGCACCACGGCCAGGGCGACGGCGGTGTTGCGCAGGACACCGTTGCGACGGCGCGGGGCACTGGGGGGCGGCGAGCCGGCTTCGGCCCGGTGCCGTGATGATCCGCCCATGGGGCGTGACATGGAACTCCTCGACTGGTCTGTTCGGGAAGGGGGTGAGGAACGGGGTTGGACGAAGGCTTGAGGAATCGGGGCATGGCGGGGGGCGCTGACGGCACGCCGGCCATGCGGGGGGTAAAGCGCCAGTAATGAATCGGCCAATGTCGCGGACCGGCGTGATCGGTCGAAAACCGTCCGGAGCAGCGGAAACCGTTCGGGCGCGACGACCGGCGGCCGACGCGAACGCCGGCGGTCGCCGCGACTACCCGAGGCCGGACGGGAGCCGGCCGGTGACGGCCAGGGCCCGGTCCAGCAGGTCCTGCGCCCTCGACTGGGCCGCCGCCTCGTCGGGGGCGCGGACGTAGAGCACCAGGCCGATGCCGTCGGGGACGGCGAGGGCGCGCACGTGCTCCAGGCCGTCGTCCGGGTCGGCGCACCCCCACAGGGCGGCCTGGACCTTCGCGGCCGCCATCTCTCGGGAGGAGTCGGGCGCGGAGGTCGGCAGGGTCAGATGGACCGCTAACACCGCAGGTCAGACCTGCCCGACGGCGTCATGAGCCGACGGGACGTCCCAGCCGATCGACTCGGGCGAGGGGCTGTCCCAGCCGATCGAGTCGGCCGAGGGGCCGTCCCAGCCGATCGACTGGGCGACGGGGCCGTCCCAGCCGATCCCCCCGCCAGGGCCCTGGGCGGCGGACGGGGTGGCGTCGGGGGCGGTCGGACCGGCGGCGAAGGCCGGCGCGACGGAGCCGGCGAGGGCGAGGGTCAGGAGGACGGCGGCGAGCGGACGGACGGACACGGGAGAGTCCTGTTCTGTGCGGGAACTGCGCTGAGGGAGACCGCAGTTCTGGGTGTCCGGAAATCGGGGAGTGCGCGCACCACGAATCCTCCCGTTCCGCGGCCCGCCACGGGAAGCGAATCCGCGGGCAGGATCAGGACAGGCAGCATGCTGCAACACCGAGCCGGGCGGCGGCCGGGCTCCCGCCCTGCTGCGGGCCCCGCCGGGGGCGTCGGCGGCCGGGGCGGGGCGTTGACCGGATCATGCCCTTGCGAGCGCGTTCCGGCCGGAGGAATGATCGGCTCCGGGCCGACCGGGCATACGGAATCGTCCACGGGGATCAGGGGTCGAGAAGTGCTGGAACTGCTGGGGCTGGATGCCGCTGCGGAAGCCGTCTACCGGGAAATGCTCGCCGACCCAGAAGGAGGGGTCGCGGAACTCTGCGAGCGGCTCGGCCTCCCCGAGGCCGCCGTGCGCGAGGCCCTCGACCGGCTCGCCGACCTCACCCTGCTGCGCACCTCCCGCGAACGGCCCGGCACCCTGCGGCCGGTCAGCCCGGAGCGCGGACTGGAGATCCTGCTGCGCCGTCAGGAGGAGGAACTCGCCCGCCGGCAGCAGGAGGTGGCCGCCTCCAAGGCCGCCGTCGCGCGCGCCCTGGGGGAGTACGCGAAGGTGCGGGCCGACACCCCGCTGGGCGGCCGCGAGCGGCTGCTCGGCCTGGACGCGATCCAGGACAAGCTGGAGGAGCTGACCACCCGGCTGACCACCGAGGTCCTGGCGGTGATGCCCGGCGGCGCCCAGTCCGCGGCCAGCCTGGCCGCCTCCCGGCCGCTCGACGAGGACGCCCTGCGGCGCGGAGTCCGCCTGCGCACCGTCTACCAGGACAGCATCCACGACGCCGATGCCCCGGAGACCCTCGACTACGCCCGCTGGATGGCCGGCCTCGGCGGCGAGGTGCGGACCGCGCCGGTGCTGCCGCCGCGCATGCTGGTCTTCGACCGGAGCACGGCCGTGGTGCCGATCGACCCGGCGAACACCCGGGCCGGCGCGCTGTGCACCAGCGAGCCCGGCATCGTCGCCTCCCTGGTCGCCCTGTTCGAACAGACCTGGGAGACCGCCGTCCCGATCGCCGACGACCGGGACGGGGTGGCACCGCTGACCCTGACCACCGGGGAGCGCGAGCTGCTGCGGCTGCTGTCCACCGGGCTCACCGACGACGCGGCGGCCAAGCGGCTCGGCATCTCGGTGCGGACCGTCCGGCGGCAGATGGCAGCCCTGATGGAGCGCCTCGACGCGGCGAGCCGCTTCGAGGCCGGGCTGAAGACCGCCCAGCGCGGCTGGCTGTAGCCGGTGCCCGTCGCCCGGCCGGTCGGGCGACGGGCGCGTCGCGGGCGGCCGGTTCCGGGATTCGCCGACGGGCTGTCCGGGTACGCCGTACGCTCGGGGCGCCGGCGGTCGGCCGCCGCCCGGGACACGGAGGAGGACGGCGTGGACACGGCTGTGGAACGCACGACCCCGGACGGGCCCCGGATCGACCCGCTGCTCGTCGACCGCGTCACCGAGGCGCTCCTCCTGGCCGGCCTGCCCGTCGGGTACGGCGGGCACGGGCCCGGCGTCCACCTGCGTCCGGCCCGGCCCTACGACGACGCCGACGACTGCGCCGGCCGGATCGCCCTGCACTGGGAGCCCGGCCCCCGGCTGGCGGCCGCCGCGGCCATGGAACAGCCCCAGCAGCCGGCGTCCGCCGCCCGACGGGTCGTCGGCAGCACCATGCGGAACGCGCTCGCGGAGTTCCTGCCGGCCTTCGGCATCGAGGTCGAAGCCGGCCGGCTCGGCGGGGAGACCAGGGTCGGCCGTGCCGACGGGCCCGCCCCGGCCACCGGCCGGGACGCCGCCGCCCCCGCCCCGGCCGGGGCCCGTCCGGAGGACCTCGGCATCGGCGCGGACGTCGTCGCGGCGGTGCGCCGCGCCGCCGCGCTCGTCGGCCTGCCGGTCGCCGAGCACCAGCACGCCCCCGGCATCACCCTCTCGCCGTGCCGGCCGGTCGACGACGGCGACGACACCACCGGCCTCGCCGACCTCCGCTGGAACCCTTCCCGCCGCCTGTCCGCCGCCACCGACGAGCGGGCCGTCCGGGCCCTGACCGCCGTCCAGGACGCGATGCGGCACGCCTTCGGCACCGTCCTCGTCGCCTGCGGCCTCGACCTCCAGTGGCGCCGCCCGACCACGCTCCCCTACCAGCTGCGCGCCTACGGCCTCACCACCCAACCGCCGGTCCGGCGCTGAGCCCAGCCTGCCGCGGGTGTACGGGAGTTGGCGTGTTCGGGTGTCGAGCGGCCACGCTGCCGTAGTAGCCGCGAGCCTCCGGCCTCGCCGGCCGGTGGCCGGTGCGGGCCTGAGCTCAGCCTGCCGCGGGCGTGCGGGAGTTGGCGCTCTCGGGCGTCGACAGGCCTCCGTGGCGAGGGGGTTGGGCAGCCGGCGGCCGACGGCGTGGGCGTGCCGGGTTCCGGCGGTTCGCGCGCGCGGCGCGGGGAGTCGGTACGGGTGTCGAGCGGCCTCCGCTCACGGGGCGTCGGCCTCCTGCCGTCGGGGGCGGGCGGGGCGGGGGAGGCGCGCCGGCGGGTGGCGGAGCGGGATGCGCAGGCGGTGGGCGAGGGCGCTGGCGGCGACGCAGAGGGCCAGTGCGGCCCAGAGCAGCGGGGGGTTCTGCAGGCCCAGGCCGATGACGGCCGGGCCGACGGCGTAGGAGACCGTCCAGGTCAGCTGGAACAGGGACATGTACGGGCCTTCGTCGCCCTTGGGCGCCATGGCGACCGCCGCCGCGGCCGCGGTGGGCTTCGAGGCGAGTTCGGCCAGGGCCAGGACCGCTGCCACGAGGACGGCGAGCGGGCCCTGGAGGGCGTGCGGGGCGGTGGAGAGGGTCGCGGTGAGGGCGATGGCGGCGGCGACCGCGCCGATCGACAGGAGCAGGACCCGTGAGCGGCTCCAGCCGGACAGCCGGCGGCTGATCCGCATCTGCAGGGTGGTGGCGGTGGCGTAGCGGACGGCGACGACCACGGTCGGCCAGTAGGCGGCCTGGTGGAGGCTCTCCACGAGGTAGACGGGGAAGGCGACCGTCGGGATCAGCCAGGCCGCCGACAGCAGCGTCTGGGAGGCGACCAGGGACACGAAGGGCCGGTCGCCGAGCGCGGTCCGGGTGTTCGACCTCGGCGCACGGTGCCCGGGCCGGTCGGCGGCCGGCACCGTGACCCGGAGCAGGAGGACGGCCGCGAACAGGGAGCTCGCGCTGTTCAGGGCGAGCGCGACCTGCAGGCCGTGTCCGCCGGCGAGTGCCGTCAGGGCGGTCGCCCCCAGGGTGCCGACTCCCAGGGAGGTCGTCTTGAGCACGGTGACCGCGGAGAACCACTCGGTGAGTTCGGCCGGTTTCGCGAACCGGGCGACCAGGGTCGGCCAGGCGGCCCCGTAGAGGCGGTCGGCGGCCGTCACGAGGAAGCTCGCGGCCGCCACCGTGGGCAGGTTCCCGGCCGCGAAGAACAGGCCGTACCCGAGCGCGGTCAGGACGTTGCTGACGAGCAGGCAGGACTTGGGCCCCGCGGCCTGGACGAGCCGTCCGCAGAGCGGCACGACGGCGAAGGACGCGATCGACCCGACCGTCACGGCCGTGCCCGCGGCGGCCGCCGGGAAGTGCTGGACGGTGACGAAGAACAGCAGCGACAGCGGCAGGAAGACGCCGGAGCCGAACGTGTCGATCGCCACCGAGAGGAACAGCCGCCGCTGCCGACGGAACCGCCCGGCCCCTGTCACGCCACCCCCACCCTCGAACCCCCCATTCTCGGAACCCCCACCCTCGAACCCCCCGATCGCGGCCGCGGCTATCGCGTGTCGCGCAGCTTGAGAATGTACGTCGCGGTGAGCGAGACCGCACGGTCCTCGTCCAGGACCAGCTCCTGGAGGGCGCGGGAGGTGGTGCTCCCCGGGACGTCCGCGAGCGCCTGGGTGAGCCGCCGGCGGGCGTCCGGTCCGAGGGCGTCCCGGGCGAGGCGGTCGACCAGCCCGGTGGCGATCCGCTCCGTCAGCGCCGGGTCGCCCGCCAGCGCGCCGAGCGCGTCGGCCGCGTCGGCGTCGTTCACCGCCTCGACGACCATGTCGATGAGCGTCGGGACGGCGTCGGCGACGCCGCGGGCCCCGAGCGCCAGGGCCGCGTACCCGCGGACCACGGCGTCGGGGTGGTCGAGGGCGCCGCGCAGCAGTGCGGTCGCCGTGCCGTCGGGCAGTTCGGCGAGGGACCGTACGGCGCGTTCGCGCACCTCGGCCGCGGGCGAGTCCAGTCCCCCGGCGAGCAGGGCCGCCCCGTCCCCGCCGCTCTGCGCCAGCGCCCAGCGCAGGGCGCCGGCGACGTTCGGGTCCGACTCGCCCAGCACGGCGTCGACCAGCGCCTCCACCGGCACCGCGACGTCCTCGCCCGCGGACAGGGCGGCGCGCTGCCGGGCCCCGGGCTCTTCGACTCCAGGGCCTGGAGCAGCGCGACGACCTGGAGCGCCTCCTCCCAGCCGGCGGGTTCCGCGGCGTCGATCCGCCGCAGCCGGGTGAGCAACTCGGTCTCCGCCGCGATGCGTTCGCGCGTGCGGCGGATGAGGTCCTCGACGAGTTCGGCGGGTGCGAAGCCGGGGTCGTCGAGTGCCCGCCCGACGTCGCGCAGCGACAGGCCCAGCGACCGCAGGCTCTCGATGTGGAAGATCCGCCGGATGTCCTCGTCGGTGTACCGGCGGTAGCCGGAGCCGGTGCGGCCCGTCGCCCGCACCAGGCCGAGCGACTCGTAGTGCCTGAGCATGCGGGCGCTGACCCCGGAGCGCCGCGCGACGTCGCCGATCAACACTGCCTACCGTCCCTCCTGTCGGCCCTCGCCGAGGACCGCCGTGCGCTTCGCCTCCTCGATCGCGAACTCGAATCCGGAATCCGGGTCGCGCCACAGCCTCTCCGTGGCGAGCGCGTGGGCGCGCACCCGGGGATCGGGGTCCGTCGTCGCGGCGTCGAGCGTCGGCAGCATCGCCTCCCCGAGCGCGATCAGCGCCCGGCTGAGGCTCAACCGCGTCCCGTGTCCGCCGCGCCCGAGCTGAGCGGCCAAGACTACGGCCAACGCACGCTCCCCGCCCTCGGGTACGAGGACGACCGCGGCCCGCCAGGCGCTGCGGGCCACCTCGTCGTCGGCGTCGGCGAGCAGTGCCGGGGTGATCGCCGGCCAGGCGCGCCGGTCCCCGATCTTGGACAGCGTGTGCAGGGCCTGGCTCCGTGCCTGGGCTCCGTCCGCGCGCAGCTCGTCGAGCAGCAGCGGCACGGTCTGCGCCGGCTCGTGCCGGGTGAGCGCCCAGGTGAGCGTCTCGCGCACGGTGAACTCGGGTTCGACCGCGCACCGTTCGACCAGCCCGCCGACGAATCCCGGGTGCGGGCGGCTGCCGACGGCCATCGCCGCCCGCAGCCGCACCGACGGGTCGTCGTGCTCCAGCCCCCGCAGTGCCCGCAGGGTGTTCGTGTCCGTCACCGGCCCGGCCATCGGGACCACCTCCTCGGCAGCAGTGAAGGCCTTGTCACCGTGTCAAGGTCAAGCGGCCGGCCGGCCGGCCGGGCGGGTCCGGGCCGTGGGTGGCCGGGCCGAGGAGGGAGGCCCGAGGGGAGGTCCCGGGCGGAGTCAGGTCACGTCAGGCGAGCACCTTCGCCTTGGCGCGCTGGTACTCGTCCTCGGTGATGTCGCCGTTCTTCTTGAGCTCCGCGAGGCGGGCCAGTTCGTCGACGTGGGAGGAGGGCGCCGTGGTCTCGGCGGCCGTCTGCCGGACGTAGGCGCGGAACTCCTGCTCCGCCTCGGCCGTCCGCTGGACCTCTCGCCGGCCCATGCCCTTGCCCCGCGCGATGAGGTACACGAACACGCCGAGGAAGGGCAGGACGAGCAGGAACACGGACCAGCCGGCCTTGCCCCAGCCGCTCACGGTGTCGTCGCGGAAGAGGTCCCCGAAGACGCGGAACAGCAGGAAGAACCACATGATCCACAGGAAGATCCACATGGTGGTGAAGAAGATGTCGAGCAGTGGGTAGTCCACCGCGAGCCTCCTGACATCGACGGCGTGCCCCGAACGGGCCGCCGCGGGTGCGCGGTCTGCCGAGCGGGGGCGCCCGAGCGGCCACCCGGGGCGTCCGAGGGGTCCGGGCGGGAAGCCGTGACGTGCTCCACCCTCCAGGTACGCCCCGCCGGCTCGTCCCGGCATCACCCGGACCGGGTGATCCCGCCCGGGGCGGCCGCCGATCGGCGGGGTTATTCTGCGGCTGATGGGCGGAGCGGAGAGTGAGCGGCGACAACGACCGGGCGTGGTGCGACGACTGCTGAGGACGGTCCGGGCGGATCCCTCCCACATGCCCGAGCGCCTGGCCGCCTTCGTGGTCGACTACCTGGGCCCCCAGGCGGCGGAGACGGCCGCGGCGCTGCGCGCGGCCGAGCGGGAGGGGGCGGCCGGTCCGGACTCCACCCGGGAGGTCGTCGACCGGGGTGTGCGCCGCACCGTGGTCGAGGGCTCCTTCCTCGGGGGCCCGTTCATCCTCCTGCTCCCGGTCGCGTTCGTCGCCGCGCTGCTCGCCCAGCTGCGCATGGTGCTGGAGCTCGCGGCCCTGGCCGGCCGTGACCCCTGCGGTGACGACGCGGCGGCCGAGATCCTGGTGGTGCAGGGGGTCCATCCGACGGCGGAGCAGGCACAGGAGGCCCTGCGGAAGGCCGCGCGGACCGCGACCGAGGGCCGGGAGAAGGCCTCCTGGCTGTCCGTCGTGCGCCGCCAGGCCTACCTGATCGGCCTGTTGACCCCCGAGGACCCGTCGCGCGGGGGACTGCGCAAGTGGCTCGGCTGGATCGGCCTGGGCGCGCTGGTGCTCGTCGGCACCGTGATCCCGTTCGTGTGGGTGCCCGCGTGCGGCGACATGTACCGCCGAGCCACCGGCGAGCTCGCCGACCGTGCCGTGCTGCGGTACGGGCTGACGGGGCCTTCGGCCGCACAGACGAGGAAGGGCCCGTCGATCCTGCGCCCGGGCGTGCTCCTGGTGGCGCTGCGGACGGTGCTGGCGTGCCTGACGACCGTGGGCGCGGTGCTGCTGGTGCTGGTCACCGACCTCCGTGCGGGCGACAGCGCGTGGCTGACGATGTTCCTCGTGCTGCTCGGGGTGAGTGCCGCGGCCGTCGGCTGGCGCTTCCTCCGGGCCCGCCGCAACCGGCGCCGCTGAGCCGGGCCGCGCCCGGAGTGCCCGGTCAGAGCAGGTGGAGCGCACGGGCCCGCCGCACGGCCCGGTTGCGCCCGGTGACGGAGAGCTTGCGGTTGATGCTCTTGAGGTGCGTCTTGACGGTGTTCACCGAGAGGAAAAGCTCGGCGGCGATCTCGTCCGTGGACAGCATCTGTGCCGCCAGCTTCAGGACGTCCAGTTCGCGGTCGCTCAGCGGCTCGACCGGGTCGTCCGTGGTGGCGGCGGCCCCGGACGTCCTGGGCGGCAGGCCGGGCAGGAGGTCGGGGGGCAGCCAGCCGTGGGAGTCCACCAGTTCGGGGCGGGCGTGCAGCAGGCGCCGCAGCCACGGCCCGGCGTCCCGGAACGGCCGGCGCAGCCGCTCCGGCCGGGCGATCGCGAGGGCGCGGGCGAGCAGGCGCTGGGCCGCGGCCTCGTCGCCGAGGGCGAGGGCCGTCTGGGACCGGGCCAGCAGGACCCGTACGGTGATCGCGGGCCCGTGGCCGTCGCGCTCCGGGATCGCCTCCAGGATCCGCAGGGCACCTCGGTTCTCCCCGGCGGCGAGGTGCGCCCGGGCGGCGGCGACGGCGCACTCCGGCCCGTCGGCGCCGCTGCGCTCCAGCGCCTCCAGCGCGGCGGCCGGGTCCCCCTCGGCGAGGTGCCCGGCGGCCACGGCCACGGCCACGCCCTCCCGCACCCAGGGCGGCGGCGGTCCGGCGGCGGGAGCGCCGCCCCGCGGCCCGCCGAGGAGGTCCAGCCCGCCGAGGAGGTCGAGGGCCGCACGGGCGTGGCCGTCGGCCAGCAGCGTCCTCGCCCGGACGATCGCGATGCCCGCGGCGACGGCCGGGTCGTGGTCGGCCGCGGCCGACCCGGCGGCCCGGTCGAGCGCCGCCCGCGCCGTGGCCAGGTCGTCCCGGTCGACGGCGAGCGCGGCCAGCACCAGCTGGCCGACCCCCGTGCGGGAATCCGGTGCCAGACCGGCGAGTTCGGCCTCGGCCCCGGCCTTGCGCAGGTGGACCTCCGCCTGCGCCGGCCGGCCCCGGAGCAGGTCGATCAGGGCGAGCCGGGTGAGCGATTCGTGGCGCGGACAGGCCGTGGAGGCGCCGTCGGCCGCCGCCGCGGCGGCGGACAGGGCCGTTCCGGCCGCGTCGAGGCTGCCCTTCCAGAGCAGCGCGGAACCCAGATCGGTCAGCCGGAGCACCGGCAGTTCGGGGTGCTCCCGCAGCAGCTCCGGCGGGACGTCCTCCTCCAGGCGCGCGGCCTGGACGGCGGCGGCCCGGGCCATGTCGGCCGAGCCGAGCAGCCGGCCCGCCAGCACCCGCAGGTGGGCCGCGTTGAGCAGGGCCGTCGGGACGTCCCCGGCACCGCGCTCGGATCCGGCGAGGAGCGTCTCGGCGCGTCGGAGGTGTTCGAGGCCGTGGTCCACGTCGTGGCGGGCGAGGTCGCGGGCCGCCCGGATCAGTTCCGGGGCCGGTCCGCGGGCGTCGGGCGTCATGTCGGCGAACAGGCGGTCGAGCCGGTCCGCGTCGCGGCCGGTGAACAGCCGTCCGATGGCCAGCTGGTCGACGAGCTGCGTCGCGGCGAACTCCCAGTCGCCGGCCGCGGCGGCGTGCACCAGCCCGTCCGTCAGGTGTCCGGCCGCGGTCAGCCAGCGGGCCGCCCTGCGGTGCAGCGCCCGTTCCACCCCCGGGCTGCGCGCCGCCAGGTGGACGCGCAGGATCTCGGCGAACAGTGGGTGGCAGCGGTACCAGGAGTGGCCCACGGGCTCGACGAAGGTGTTGGCGCGCGCGAGGTCGGCGAGGATCCGCGCTCCGTCCGGCCGACCGGTCAGGGCGTCGGCCAGATCGGGGTGGATCTGGTCCAGGACGCTCGTGCGCAGCAGGAGGTCCTGGGTCTCGGCGGGCTGGGTGTCGAGCACCTCGGCGAGCAGGAAGTCCGCGACCGTGCTGCGGCAGGCCTCGAACTCCTTCAGGTACGCCTCGGGGTCGGTGGCGCCCTGGGCGGCCAGGGCGGACAGTCGCAGACCGGCGGCCCAGCCGCCGGTCCGCTCGGTCAGCGCCCGGGCGGTCTCGGCGGAGAGGGCGAGGCCGTGCCGGCGCAGCAGCGCGGCGGTCTCCCGCGGGCGGAAGGCCAGGTCGGCGGCCCGGACCTCGGTGGCACTGCCGGAGGCGCGGTAGCGGTGGAGCGGCAGGCGCGGTTCCGTCCGGCTGATCAGGACCAGCCGCAGACCCGGGCCGGCGTGGCCGAGCAGGAAGTGGAGCCCGGAGGCCACCTCGGCGGACGACACGTGCTCGAACTCGTCGAGGACGAGGACCACGGGTTCCTCGCGGCGGCTCAGGTGGGCGGCCAGCCGGGCCAGCAGCGAGTGGTCGACCTCGTCGGCCCGGGCGGGGCTGCCGATGTCGTCCGGAAGGGCGATGCCGTGGTGCCGGACGGCTTCCAGCAGGTAGGCCCAGAACACTCCCGGCGCGTTGTCCTCCCGCTCGACGGTGAGCCAGACGGCCGAACCGCGCGGCCGCATCGTGGCCAGCCAGTCGGCGACGAGCAGGGTCTTGCCGGCCCCCGCCGGGGCGTTCACCAGCAGGAGGGAGGAGGTCCGGAGACCGTCGCCGAGGCGCTCGACCAGACGTGGCCTGTGCACGAAGGTCCCCGGGATCGGGGGGACGGCGAAGCGGGCCGCGAGCACCGGGTCGCCGCCGGGGATCCGGGCCGGCCGGGCGGTGCCGCGTCGGGGTGCGTCCGCCGGACGGGAGGGGGAGCCGACGGCTGGGCTGAGGGGCATGGTGCTCACCTCAGGGGGGAGGGCGCAGGGCGTGCGCGGAGCACTGACAATCCCCATCCTGGCCGACGCCGACCGGCCCGGCAAAGGGGGCCGACGGCCCCACGGGTGGGGGCCGTCCGCCCCCCGCGGTCGCGGTCCGGCGGCCCTCAGTCCTCGTCCTCCGGCGCCGTCTCCGGAGTCCCCAGGAGCCGGGCCAGCCGTCCCTGGCCGGCCACCACGTACCCGATGCCGATGCCGAGCGTGACGGCCGTGAACACCACGATGAGCCAGCTGAGCAGGGTGAAGACCAGTCCGAGCGGTCCGAACTGGGTCACGCTGCGGTTCAGCGAGTGGGGCACGTAGAGCCGCGACACCCAGGCGAGCACCGACAGCGCGGCACCGGTGAGAACCGCCCCTGGCAGCAGCGGGAGCCAGGGGACCCGGCCGCCGAGCAGCAGGTGCTGGGTCCACCACCAGAGCAGCGTGGCCGTGATCACGTAGAGCACGATCCCGAGGCCGGAGCCCACGCCGAACCCGGACCGGAGCCGGCCCTGGAGGAGCAGGGCGGTCAGCCACACCAGGAGCCAGGCGAGCCATCGCCAGGCCGCCAGACGCCCCGCCAGGTGGGGCAGGTGCCAGCTCTGCTCGCACAGGCGTTGCAGGATGCGGCTGCAGCTGGTGGCGGAGAGCAGGGTCACCAGGATGCCGATGCCGCCGAAGGTGTCGGTGGTGGAGCTCTCGCCGCTGGGGTGGAGCGCCCCCTTGATCTCGTCGAGCGAGGCGCCCTGGAGCCCGAGGACGGTGCGCAGGGAATCGGAGGCGCTGTCGCGCACCTCCTGGGGCATGAAGGCGGCCAGCACGAACAGCACCGGGATGGCGGTCAGGAAGGTCTGCGCCGCCAGGCGGGTGGCCATGTCCAGGACCCGGACGTGGAGCAGCTGGGCCGCGAGCCGGCGCAGGAACGGGGCCTCGCGCAGGGTGGCCGTCCGTCCCCTCAGCCAGGCGGTCCTGGCGCGGAACCAGTCGGCGCGGCCGGGCTCACCACGCTGTGCCGCCACTGCGCGCTCCCTCCGGTCGATGCCTGTACCCCGGTCCGCCTCGGCCCGCCGTCGGCCCGAGCGCCGAGGGTTCCGTCCAAGACTGGGCGACGGCACGGCGGGCGGCACCTCGGACGGCCCGCCGTTCGGCGCAACGCGCGGACACCGGCGCTCAGGTGCCCCGTCCGCCCCGCCGCCCCCCGTGGACCGGGCCGCGCGTGGGCGCGGCCCGGGCGGTCACCCGGCCGGAGGGAGCGCCCTCGACGGGCGGATCGGCCACGGGGGCACGAGGGTACGAGGCAGGCGCGTACGAGTCAGGCGCGTACGAACCCGCGTGGGCCGGTGAGCACGAGGAGTCAGGGTGAACCGCTGGAGAGCGCTGATCGTCCTGGGCACGGCGCAGTTCCTGATGGTGCTCGACGCGTCGGTGATGAACGTGTCCATCAGCCAGCTGGTCGAGGACTTCGACACCGAGGTCACGGCGATCCAGGCGGTGATCACCCTCTACACGCTGGTGATGGCTGCGTTCATGATCACCGGCGGCAAGCTGGGCGACATGTTCGGGCGCCGCCGGATGTTCATCGTGGGGCTGGTGGTCTACGCCGTGGGGTCGGGGATCACCGCGGTCGCCCCCACCCTGGGGCTGCTGGCGCTCGGCTGGTCGGTGATCGAGGGGCTGGGCGCGGCGCTGGTCCTGCCGGCCCTCGCCGCACTGGTGGCCGGCGCCTACCGGGGGCGGGACCGCGCGACCGCCTACGGTGTCATCGGCGGCCTGGCCGGGGCGGGCATCGCCGTGGGGCCGATGCTCGGCGGGTGGCTGACCACCTACCTGACCTGGCGGCTGGTCTTCGCCGGTGAGGTCGTCCTGGTGGTGGTCATCCTGTTCCTGATGCGCTGGATCGAGCCGCAGCCGGCACCGGAGCACCACCCGCGGCTGGACGTGGTCGGGGTGGTGCTGTCGGCGACCGGGCTGGGGCTGGTGGTGCTGGCCGTGCTGCAGAGCAGCTCCTGGGGCTGGCTCCAGCCCCGCAATCCGCCGTTCACCGTCCTCGGGTTCTCGCCGACGCTCTTCGCCGTGGCGCTCGGCGGGGTGCTCCTGGTGCTGTTCCGGTCGTGGGAGCTGCGCCGGGAGCACCCGCTGGTCAGGTTCGCGCTGTTCGGCATCCCACCGCTGCGGTCCGGCCTGGCCATGCTCTTCAGCCAGAACCTGATCCTCCTCGGGCTGTTCTTCGTCATCCCGCTGTACCTCCAGGTCGTGCAGGGCCAGAACGCCTTCGAGACCGGTCTGCGGCTGCTGCCGGTGTCGATCACGATGCTCGCCGCCTCGATGTCCGGCCCGGTCCTCGGTCGGTTCGCCTCGCCGAGGACGGTCGTGCGGATCGGGCTGCTGGTGCTGTTCGCCTCGTCGCTGTGGCTGGTCGGCACGGTCGGACCGGCCCTCGACGACCTGTCGTTCGCGCTGGCGATGAGCCTGCTGGGGATCGGCATGGGACTGCTCGCCTCGCAACTGGGCAACGTGGTGCAGTCGAGCGTCGGGGAGGCGGACCGCAGCGAGGTCGGCGGGCTGCAGTACACCGCGCAGAACCTCGGCTCGTCCCTGGGCACCGCGTTGATCGGCGCCATCCTGATCGGCGCGCTGACGGTGGCGTTCGGCAACGCCGTCGCCGAGGACCCGCGGATCTCCGACGCGGTGAAGCAGCAGGCGGGCATCAGCATCGAGGCGGGCGTCGCCTTCGTGCCCGCGGACCAGCTCGCCACCGCGCTCGCGGGGACCACCGTGCCGCCGCAGGAGGCGGAGGCCGTCGTCGACTCCTACCGGGAGGCCCAGCTCGACGGCCTCAAGGTGTCGCTGCTGGCCGCCGCCGGGATCACCCTCACCGGCTTCGCCTTCACCGGTCACCTGCCGGCCCGGCGGGCGTCGGACGGGAGCGAGCGGACGCGCGGGGGCGGGGGGACGGGCGGGGCGTAGGGCCTGTCCGGAAGCCGTCGCCGTCGCCGTCGCCGTCGCCGCCGCCGACACCGGCCGTGCCGGTGCCGACGGCGGGCTCAGACGCCGGGCCGGGCGGTGATCCGGCCGCTGTCGATCGCGGCGGTGAGGGCGGCGTGGTCGGTGTCCGTCTGGTCGGCGTACGCGAGGGCGAAGTCGGCGATGGCGCGGTCGAAGGCGTCCCCGGAGCCGAGGTACGCCGCGACGGCGACGCGGTCCCCGGTCCGGGCGTGCCCGCGTGCGAGGGTGCGGCCGCACAGTTCGGCGTACCGGTCCAGCAGCTCGGTGGGCATGCCCTCGATGACGGCGGAGCCCTTCATGTCGCGCAGCTGGCGCCAGTAGAAGTCGCGTCCGGCGGGGCCGGTGGCCCAGCCGAGGAAGACGTCGCCGGCGGCTTGGAGACGCCGTTGTCCGACGACCACCCGTTGGCCCTGGTGCCGGTGGAGGCTGGGCGCGAGGTGCGGTTCCAGCACGGACCGCTCGGCCTCCTTCACCTGGAGGAAGAGCGGCTCACCGGTGGCGCGTCCGCGGAACAGCCCGATGTGGCACCGGGTGCCCACGCTGCCCACGCCGACCACCTTGCGGGCCGCGTGGACCAGCTCGAAGCGGTCGAGCAGCGTCGCCCGCTCCTCGGCCAGCGTGTCCCGGTAGTCCAGGAGGATCTGCCGCAGGCGGGGCAGTTCCTCGGGGTCCATCGGTTCCAGCAGCGGCGGGTCGCTGACGATCCGGGGTGTGCCGTCCGGGCCGGGCTCGGTGAGTTTGGCCAGCGCCTGCAGGTTGGTGCGCCCGCGTGCCTTCGCCAGGGCGGCCCGGACGCGCTTGCGGTACGCCGGTTCCCGGATCATCGGCAGCAGCTCGGCGGTGTCCACCCGTTCGTACCAGACGTCGAGTTCCCCGAGGCCGGCGAGCCGGCGCATGGCGAGGCGGTACGCCCGGGCGCAGGAGAGCGCCACGGCCCGGGCGGATCCGTCGGGCTCCCCGTTCTCGCGGGCGGCCACGGCGACGCTCGCGGCCAGGCGTTTGACGTCCCACTCGAAGGGGCCGGGCAGGGTCTCGTCGAAGTCGTTGAGGTCGAAGAGCAGGGCGCGCTCCGGCGAGGCGAAGAGCCCGAAGTTGCACAGGTGGGCGTCCCCGCAGAGCTGGACGGTGAGGCCGGTGTTCGGGGAGGCGGCGAGGTCGGCGGCCATGACGGCGGGCGCGCCGCGCAGGAAGGCGAAGCGGGAGGCCGCCATCCGGCCGTAGCGGATCGGCACCAGCTCCGGGACGCGGGTGGCGGCCTGGGCCTCCAGGATGTCGACGGGGTCGGCCCGGTCCGGCCCGGGGGCCCAGATCCCGTGGGCCGAGCGCGGCACGGTCCGACGGGCCAGGCGACCCGTCGGGACCGCGCCGGCGGGCGACTCGGGCGGCGCCGCCGTCATGCCCGCACCTGCCGGTGCGTCGCGCGGGTGGCCTGCCTGATGGTCCCGATGACGTGCGCGAGGGCGTGGGCCACCGTGCCGGCCAGGACGAACAGGACGCTGATGAGGATCCAGCCGTCCTTCTCGTCGACGCTGAGGTCGCCCGGGTGCACCGGGCCGGTCGGCGCGGGTGCGCGCTGCGGCGCGGGGCGCAGGAGTTCCCTGGTGATCGCGACGATGCCCGACAGCGCGTGCGCGATCGCGCCGGCGACGATCATCGCGGACCCGAGGACGAGCCAGCCGACTCGGCCGAGCTCGTCGGGTGAGGCTGCGCCGCTGTGACGTGACGCGTGGTGGTGGATACCGAGCACCTGGCTCGCCTCCTTGCGGGGTTCGACGGATTCGTCGGGGTGGTGGAACGGTTCTCCTGAAGGTCTCCTACAGGTCTCCTACGGTCCTCCTGCGGCGTTCATCGGGCCGGTCCCGTGCGCGGGGTCGCGCGGCGGCGGTCCGGGAGGCGAAGAGGCTCGGGGAGTCGAAGCGCGGGGAGCACCACCGGTCGATGTCGCCGCCGGTGGCCACGAGCGCGGCGGTCCGAAGGCCGCCGATGATCCCGTGCTCGGCGATCGGGGGGCAGGGGTTCACGGCGAGCTCTTCGACGGACGAAGAGGGACACATCCTTCCCCCACGCTACGAGCGGCGGCCGCGTCCCGGATCACCCGGAGCGGGTGAGCGCGGGCGCGCCGGGAGCCGCGGCGCGGGTGATGATGGCCGCGACGGACCCATCGGCCGTCCTCGCGGCGACGACGGGAGCAGGCCGGCCGTGACAACGCCTCGCAGTCGCACCCCCGCCCCGCGCGAACCGGCCCGGGGCGCGGCCCGGAACCGGACCGACTACGCCGGAGCGGTGTACGGCTCGATGCTCGCCGCCTCCGTGATCGCGGCCTCCAGCCTCAGCGGACCGCACCCCCGGCTGTCGCTCATCCTGCTACTGGTGATCACCGGGATCGTGTTCTGGATCGCCCACGTCTACGCGCACGTGGCCGGACAGCGCGAGGCCGGCCGCCAGGTCACCTGGAACCAGGTGCGCGAGGTCGGCCGGCACGAGTGGCCGCTGGTCGAGGCGTCGGCGCTGCCCGCCCTGGCGGTGCTGGTCAGCCCGTGGCTGGGGGCGGGGGAGAACGCCTGGCTCGCCCTCGGGGTCGCCGTGGCCCAGCAGGTGGCCTGGGCGGCTCTGGGCGCCCGCCGGGCGGGCGCCTCGCCGGGGCAGATCGCCGCCGAGGGCGCGGTCAACCTGGTGCTCGGCCTGGTCATCGTGGCGGCCAAGGTCGCCGTCGGGCACTGAACCAGTCGGGCACCGAATCAGCCCTCGGGCACCGAATCAGCCGTCGAGCACGGCATCACCCGCGGCGGGTGATGCCGCCGCCGGGCCGACGGTGATCGGCCGGTCCGGCCGGTGCTCAGCCGGCCAGGAGCCGCTGCTTCTGGGTGGCGAACTCCTCCTCGGTGAGGACGCCCTGGTCCTTCAGCTGCGCCAGCTGCTGCAGCTGGGCGATCTTCGCGTCCATGCCCGTCGGGGCCGGTGCGGCCGGTGCGGCCGGAGCGGGCGGCGGCGGGGGCGGCGGCGCGGGTTCGGCCGCCACGTCCTGTTGCGCCCAACGACCCGCCTGGCGACGGGAGACCCGGTTGGACACGGCGGTCGCCGTTCCGGCGACGACGGCGGTGCGCGCGACACCGCGCAGCAGTCCAGGCATGACTCGTACTCCTCTCGGCGACTTCACGCGGTGGCGGACGGCCCGGAGGCGGCGCCCGGATCGCTGCCGGCGTCACCCTCCAGCTCGTCCAGGGAGCGCAGCAGCTCCGGCATCGGCACCCGGCCGCTGGCGACCACCCGGGCGCCGCTGTGGCGCAGGGCCGTGGCGAACGGTGCGGCCCAGGTGTTCTCGTAGATGAGCACACCGGCCGAGTTGCCGGGCTCGATGACCCCGGCGGCCTCGCTCAGGTCGCCGGCGTCCAGCAGGCCCGAGCCGGCGCCCTCGAAGACGGCCAGGTCCAGGCGGCCGTCACCGTCGAAGTCGGCGATCTCCATGCCCGCGACGGTGCCGTCGGCGTCCTTGCGCACGAAGGCGAAGTCCAGGATGCGGATCAGCCCCCGGTCCACCAGGTCGATCAGCAGCGGAAGCCCTTCCCCGGTCATCCGGTTGCCGGGGAACTCGACCACCAGGTAGTCGATGGGCCCGGTCTCGGCGAGGTCGTCCTCGGCCATGTCGGTGCTCCTTTCGGGGGGAGTCCCTCGCCCGGCCCGACGGGCCGGCACTGGTTCGACCGTAGGGGCCCCGCCGCGCCCGCGGATCACCTGCCCGGGGTGAGGCGACGGCCCGGTGCCGGGCGAGCGCCGGGCCGGGCGTACGGGTCGGGCGTACGGGCCGGGCGCCGCCGCGCGCTCCTCCGGGCGGCCCAGCCCGGCGTGCCGGACGGGGGCCCGTGCGGCGTGAATGGAGTCCAGCGGCGCCTTGGCCGCGCAGTGAACGCCGGGAGGATCGTTGAGCGGGCCGAGTGAACCCCAGCCGTCCGAGCCCCCGCCGGGTGGGCCCCCGCCGGGTGGGTCGGCGAACCAGGGCGCCTCCGCCGGGCCCCGGCACCCCTCCCGGGCGGGCCGGATCGTCCGGAGCACCGTCTCGGCCGTGCTGATCACGTTGACCTGCATCCTGGTGCCGGTCTCGCTGCTCACGGTCTGGGTGCACGACATCGCGCTGGACACCGACCGGTACGTCTCCACGGTCGCGCCGCTGGCCACGAACCCGGCGATCCAGGACGCCGCGGTCCACCGGATCACCGAGGCGGTGGACGTGAAGGTGGACGGCCCGGAGGTCGCGTCCGACCTGGCCGCGTGGTTGCAGGCGCAGGGCCTGCCGCCCCGGGCCGCGTCCGCCGTCAAGTCGCTGGGGCCCAAGATCGACGACGCGGTGGACCAGGTGGTCACCAAGGCGGCGACCAAGGTGGTGCAGAGCGACGCCTTCGACACCGTCTGGACGCAGGCGAACCGCGCCGCCCACGCGGCCGTGGTCCAGGCCCTGACCGGGCACGGCCGCGGCGCGGTGGGCGTCAGCGACGGCACGGTCACCCTCGACGTCGGGAAGGCCGTGGACCAGCTGAAGGAGGAGCTGGTGGCCGCGGGGCTGACACCGGCCGAGAAGATCCCGGACGTGAACAAGCAGCTGGTGCTGTTCCAGTCCGACAAGCTGGCCAAGGTCCGCGGCGCCGCGCACGCGCTGGACGTGGTGGGCAACTGGCTGCCGGTGATCACCGTGCTGTTGGGCCTGGTCGGCGTCCTGCTGGCCCGGCGCCGGCGCCGGGCCCTGGTGTCCACGGCGCTCGGAGCGGCCGGGGCCAGCCTGCTGGTGGCGATCGCCCTGGTCATCGCCCGGCACTACTACCTCGACCACCTGCCACCCGCCGTGCAGTCCCCGTCCGCCGCGGCCGCGGTCTTCGACACGCTGGTGAGGTTCCTGCGGGTCAGCCTGCGCACCGCGATCGTCCTGGGCATCGTGATCGCGCTCGGCGCCTACCTCTCCGGGGCGGGACGGCTGCCGCGCGCCGTGCGCGGCGGGGCCGACCACGCCGCGGACTCGGTCGCCCGCTGGAGCGACGCGCACGGCGTGCACACCGGGCGGGCCGGCACCTGGACCGACGCCCACCGCCGCTGGCTCGTCCTCGCGGCGCTGCTGATCGTGGCCCTGGTGTTCGCCCTCTGGAACCACCCGACGGTGCTGACCGTGCTGCTGCTCGTCCTCGTGCTCCTCGCCGTCCTCGCCGTCCTGGCCCTGCTCGCCGCATCCGGACGGGTCGGCCCGCCCCGACGCGCCGAGGCGGCCGAATCGGGCGGCGCCCCCGGACCGGGCGGTGCGGCCGGACCGGGCGCCGGTCCCGGCCCGGACGGCGGCGAGGGCCCGCGGAAGGAGGGCTGACCGGGCTCCACCAGGGCCGTACGGGCCACGGCCGCGGACGGGACGACGCCACGACAGGACGGGGATCCGGCTCTACCGTGAACGTAGGACTTCTGTTCCACCCCCGCCCACCGCGGTCCGCGAGGCGGATGCCATCGAAGGAGTCACTGTCATGACGAGCAGCGTCAGTGGAGTCGGCAGCAGCCACATCCCCCAGCCCCAGCGGCACCCCTACGCGTCCGGGTGGACCATCTTCGCGGGGGTCATGCTGATCACCGGCGGTCTCATGGCGATCTTCGAAGGGATCTCCGTCATCGCCAAGGACGACCTGGTCGTCGTCACCCGCAACTACGTGTACTCGATGAACACCGCGGGATGGGGGTGGATCCACCTCATCATCGGCGTCCTCGTCGTCGTGGCGGGCATAGCGGTCTTCAGCGGCGCACTCTGGGCCCGGATCTTCGGTGTCGCCATCGCAGGGCTGGGGATGATCGCCAACTTCCTGTGGCTTCCCTACTACCCGGCGTGGGCCATCGTCCTGATCGCGATCGACGCCCTCGTCATCTGGGGCCTGTGCCACGGCGGCCTCAAGCAGGCGGGCGAGTGACGTCCGAGGAGGCCCGTCCCTGACAGCGTGACCGGCCCGGATCCCGGCGTCCGCCGAGGTCCGGGCCGCCGCGTGCCCACCGGGCGGCTCACCGCCGGACCGCCGCGGCCGTCCCGGTGAGGGGCTCCGTCCGGCCCGGCGGGCCGACGGGAAGCCCTGTGAGGCCCGGGTGAAGGTCGTGGGTGGGGCCGGTGATCGGCCGTTGATCGGGCGTAGACGGCGAGCCAGGAGCATCGGGAACCGAGGGAGCCGGTCGGAGGCCACAGCCTGATCACCGGGTCCCGCACGGCCGGACCACGGGCCGTGCGGGACCCGCGCTGCGGCCGCCACCGGTCCCGACCCCAGGAGCAGTCCGGACCACGAAGGGCAGACGAGGCATGGACGGCGGGCAGTCGGTGCAAGCGGTGAGAACGGCGGCGGGCTTCGGCGAGCTGCTGCGGCTACGGCGCGAGCGGGTCGGACTGACCCAGCAGTGCCTGGCCGATCACGCGACCCTGAGCGTGCGGGCGATCCGGGACATGGAGAGCGGCCGGGTGCGCCGGCCCCGCAACGAGACCGTCCGGCTGCTGGCGGACGCGCTGCGGCTGGAGGGCCGCAGCCGGACGGACTTCGAGGAGGCCGCCCGCCGCCACCCGCTCGCCGACGAGCCGGTGGCCGAGCCGGCCGCCCCGCCGGTGGCGCGCGGCGCGATCGTCGGCCGGGAGATGGAGGCCGAGGTGCTGGCCGACGCCTTCGCCGTGCACGGGGACCGGCTGGTCTCGCTGGTGGGCCTCGGCGGGGTGGGCAAGACCCGGCTCGCCCTGGAGGTCGCCCGCCGGCTGCACCTGGCCGTCCGCTGGTCGGTGCGCTGGGTGGACTGCGGCGGCGGCCCGCACCCCTGGCGCGCACCGCTGGACGACCTCGTCCGGGACATCGGCGACCGGCCCGCCCTGCTGGTCCTGGACGGCGCCGACGGCGGGGTGGACGCCGGTCAGCTGGACGGGCTGTTCCGCCACTGCCCCGGGCTGCGGGTGCTGATCACCGCCCGGGAGGCCCGGCCGCTGCCCGGGGGACAGGTCATCCCGCTCGCGCCGCTGCCCGTCCCGGCCCCCGAACTCGACGCCGAACCGGAGGCGCTGGCCCAGGTCGGGGCCGTCCGGCTGCTGCTCTCGCACCTGTGCCGGCTGCGCCCCGGCTACACCCTGGAGCGCTCCGAGGCGCCCGCCGTCGCGGAGCTCTGCCGCCGACTGGACGGCCTGCCGGGCGCGCTGGAGCGGGCGGCCGGGTGGGCGCTGGTGCAGTCCACCGCCCAGCTGGTGGCCGGGCTGGCGGCCGTCCCGTTCACACTGGCGGCGCCGCCCGTCGTCTTCGGCGCGCGCGGTGACCTGCGGGACGAGGTGGAGCCGGCGATCCGATGCCTGACGGACCGTCAGCGTGCCCTGCTGGAAGTGCTCGTGGACGAGCCGGGGGACTGGTCGGGGGAGGACGCGGTGGTCCGCAGCGGCTGGACCCTGCAGGCCTGCCTGGCCACGGTGCACGAACTGCTGTCGCGCGGGCTGATCCGCAGCGTGCCCGCCCGGGACGGCGTGCGCTTCACGGTGCTCAACCTGTGCCGGCGCCTCGTCCGGGAGGAGCCCGGGCTCCGGCTCGGGCCGGCCGGGGACGGCCCGCTGCTGGCCGTCGCGGGCTGACCGCTGCCGGGGCGGCCGGCAGAGGGTCGACCGTTGCCGGGGCGGCCGTCGTGGGCCGACCGTTGCCGGGACGGCCGTCGTGGGCCGACCGTTGCCGGGACGGCCGTCGTGGGCCGACCGTCGCCGGGACGGCCGGCAGGGGGCCGACCACCACCGTCGAACGGCCGCCGATTCTGCCGCTTAATGCCGCAGGAGCTGCCGCTTGCCGGGCCCGATCGTTCCTAGCGTTCTCCATGGGGCCGGACCGCCGCGAATGCGCGCCGGAAGCCCGTCGAGGATCTCTACCGATGAGGGCTGAGTTGTGGAGCACGGAAATGCCGAACAGAACGGTCTGGACGTCGTCGTGACGACGACGGCCTCGGATTCCCACACCTGGAACCTGGTCTTCCTCCAGTTCCTGCTGGAGGAGATGGGCCACCGGGTGACGAATCTGGGCGCGTGCGTCCCGGACTCGCTGCTGCTCTCCGAATGCCGCCGGATCGAACCGGACCTGATCGTGATCAGCAGCGTCAACGGGCACGGCCACCAGGAGGGCCTGCGGGTGATCGAGGCCCTCCGCGCCTGTCCGGAACTGCGGCGCACCCCGACCGTCATCGGCGGCAAGCTCGGCATCGCCGGGGCCGACGACCCCGACCGCGAGCGGACGCTGCTGGCAGCCGGCTTCGACGCGGTCTTCGAGGAGGGCGCCGCGGTGGCCGCGTTCCGCGCGTTCGTCGCCGGACTGCGCTCCGAGGTCCTGCTGTGACCGCTCCCGCCCGGGCGGGCTTCGGCGCGTTCGTGGCCCAGGCCGCCGAGGCGGGCGCCCTGGTGGTCCAGCCCCGGATGGGCATGGCGCAGGCCGCCGTGATGCGGGAGGGCCTGCTCGCCACCCGCGGGGCGGCCGCCGTCACCGTCGGCACCATCACCCTGGACAGCTACACCCGCACCGGCGACCTCGCGGCCGCGCGCCGCGCCCTGGCCGCCGGGGCGGGCCTCAACGGCTACCCGATCGCCACCCACCCCGTCGAGGTCACCCGGGCGGTGCTGCACGGGGTGGCGGACGCGGGCTTCCCGGTGCAGGTCCGGCACGGCTCGGCCGCGCCGGAGCGGATCTTCGAGGCGCTGCTGGCGGCCGGCCTGGACGCCACCGAGGGCGGACCGGTCTCCTACTGCCTGCCGTACGGCCGCACCCCGCTGCACGAGGCGGTGGCGCGCTGGCGGCGCAGTTGCGAAATCCTGGCCTCCGTCCGGGAGTTCGGCGCGGAGCCGCACCTGGAGACCTTCGGTGGCTGCATGATGGGGCAGCTCTGCCCGCCCTCGCTGCTGATCGCCATCAGCGTGCTGGAGGCGCTGTTCTTCCGCCAGCACGGGCTGCGCAGCATCTCGCTCAGCTACGCCCAGCAGGCCAACGCCCGCCAGGACGAGGAGGCGCTGGCCGCGCTCGGCCGGATCGCGGGGGACCTCCTCCCGGACGTCGACCGGCACCTCGTGGTGTACGCGTACATGGGCGTCTACCCGCGCTCGCCCGGCGGCGCGCGGCTGCTGCTGGAGGACGCGGCGCGGCTCGCGGTGCGCGGCGGGGCGGCCCGGCTGATCGTCAAGACCACGGCCGAGGCCCACCGCATCCCGACCGTCGCCGAGAACGTCCGGGCGCTGGAGACCGCCGCCGCGGCCGCCACGGCGGAGCGCCTGCGCCTGCGGGGCGCCGAGGACCTGAGCGCGAGGACGCCCCCGGGGCCCGCCGCCGGGCCGACGCCGGACACCGGGATCGAGGCCGAGGCCAGGGCGCTGATCGGTGCGGTGCTCGACCTGGACGCCGACCTCGGCCGGGCCCTGGTGCGGGCGTTCGCGGCCGGCTACCTGGACGTGCCGTACTGCCTGCACCCCGACAACGCCGGGCGGACGGCCTGCTCGCTGGGCCCGGACGGGAGGCTGCACTGGTCCGCCGTCGGCTCGATGCCGATCGCGGGGCTCGTCGAGCGCGGCCGCGCGCCGATCCTCGGCTCGGCCGGGCTGCTGGCCGCCCTCTCCCACGTCCAGCGCGACTACGACGGCCGGGCCGAGTACGCGGCGGCCGCCGCCTCCGCGTCCGCCGCGCGGGGCCTGCCCGTGGCGCGCTGAGCCGCGCGCAGGGCCGCCCGCCGAGCCGCCTGCCGGGCCGAGGCACTCCCGCCCACCCGGAGCTCCACCGACCACCCCAGAGAAGAGGACCCCGATCATGCCCGACGCCACGCCCCTGCCCCCGACCGACCCGGGCCGGCACCTGACCGCTCCGGCCACCCGCAGCGCCCTGCGGATCCAACAGCAACTGCTCACCGCCGCCCGCGAGTTCCTGCGAGGCCGGGGCTTCACCGAGCTGCTGCCGCCGATCATCGGCCCGGTCACCGACCCCGGCGCCCGCGGCTCCAAGCAGGTGGACATCGACTTCTACGGCCACCGCTACAAGCTGATGACCAGCGCGATCCTGTACAAGCAGGCCTCGCTGCTCGCCTTCGACAAGATCTTCTGCATCGCCCCGAACGTCCGGCTGGAGCCGCTGGAGACCGCCGGGACGAACCGGCACCTGGCCGAGTTCCACCAGCTGGACGTGGAGATCGCCGGCGCGAGCCGGGACGACGCCGTCCAGCTGGCCGAGGAGCTGGTGGTGCACATGGTCGACAGCGCGGTGCGCGAACTGCCGAAGGAGTTCGCCGAACTCGGCCGGGACCCGCAGGCCTTCGCCGAGCTCCTGAAGGGCTCCTTCGGCCGCGTCCGGCACGCGGAGGCGGTCGCCGAACTGCGCGGCATCGGGCACCCGCAGAGCTCCGACGCCGAACTCGACTGGGAGGGCGAGGCGTTGCTGTCGGCCCGGCGCGACCGGCCGTTCTTCGTCACCGACTACCCGAAGGGCTCGCGCGGCTTCTACGACCGCGAGCACCCCCAGGACCCGGGCCTGCTGCGGAACTTCGACCTGCTCGCGCCCGAGGGCTACGGCGAGCTGTGCAGCGGCAGCCAGCGCACCAACGACTACGCGGAGATCATCACCCGGATGCGGGAGACCGGCGAGAACCCGCAGAAGTACCGCTGGTACCTCGACCTGGTGCGCGAGGGCGTGCCGGCCAGCGCGGGCTTCGGCATCGGCGTCGAGCGGTTCACCCGGTACGTCGCCGGGCTGGACGCCGTCTGGCAGGCCAGCGCGTTCCCCAAGCTCGCCGGGGTGGTGTCACCGTGAGCGAGCGGAGCGAGCTCACCGTCGAGGGGGGCGAGTGGGTGAACGCCCCTGCCGAGCGGAGCGAGGTGGGCCGCGTGACCGCCGATCTGACCGCACCGGGCTTCCCGGCGGAGGAGGTCCGGCGGCGCGCCCGCGTCGGGGCGGCCGCCGCGTTCCCGCCCGCCGAGGAGTACGGGCGGGTGCTGTTCGGCGCCGGCCGGCCCGGGGAGGCGGCGCCGGACGACGTGCTCGACGCCCTGCGGATCGTCCCGCCGCTGTTCCTGCCCCAGCGGCTCGCCAAGCTGATCGACCTCGGCCGCGAGCCCGACTACCGCGACGTGGAACTCGCCACCACCATCGGTGGGTTCGCCTCCGCGCTGCCGGTCTACGTCTCCGCGACCGGCTCCACCCGGGCGGCCGGCGGCGACCTCGGGCTGGCCCTGAGCCGGCAGGCCGGTGCGCTGGGGATCCCGATGGTGATCGGCGAGAACGTGGTGCCGGTCAACGGCTACGGCCGGCTCGGCGAGGCGGCCGACCGCACCCTGCTCGGCCGGCTGCGCGCCTACGCCGAGGACCTCCCGGACGGCCTCGGCGGCGTGGCCGTCCAGCAGAGCACCGAGGATGCCGACGCCGAGGTGTGGAACCTCGTCCACAGCGATCCGGCCGCCCTACCGCTGCTCGAATCCGGGCGCCTGGCCTTCGAGTTGAAGGTCGGCCAGGGGGCCAAACCGGGTCTGGGCGGGATGACCGTGCTGGACGCGGAGGCCGCCGCCGGGCTCGGCGACCGCTTCGGGCTGGATCCGCTGTTCGGTGACGGCCGGGTGCTGCGCGCCGCCACCCCGGGCACCTTCACCGCGGAGATCCTGCGCCAGCAGATCCGGCTGATGCGCAACAACTACCCGCGGGTGCGGATCTGGGTGAAGCTCTACCCCGGCCGGGACGTGGCCGAGGCGGCCAGGGTGGCGCACGAGGCCGGTGCGGACGCCGTGGTGGTGGACGGCGCCGAGGGTGGCACCGGCTGGGCGCCGGGGGTGTTCCTGCCGCACGTCGGTCTGCCGCTCGCGGAGTGCCTGCGCCGGCTGGCGGACGCGCCGCCGCCCTCGCTGCTGGTCTCCGGACGGATCTGGGAGGGTGCCCGGGCGGTCAAGAGCCTGGCGCTGGGGGCCCGCGCGGTGGGGCTCGGACGGGCGGCGCTGCTCGCCGTCGCGGAGGACCGGGAATCCGGACTGCACCGTTTCGCGGAATGCCTGGCGCTGGAACTCCGGCTGCTGATCAGCGCGCTCGGGAAATACTCCCCCGAGGCCTTGGACCGGGCCGACGTCTGGTCTCCCGGGAATTTCTGAACCACTCCGGCCGGTGGTCCTGGCCTGCCCGGAAAGCGGCATGAGAAGACCCGTCGAAACTGCCGATTTCCTTCCGCTCATTCTGCCGATAGGGCTTTCGCACACCCCCTATCGTCGCTTTCGTCGCCGATTTCTCTCACGATCTGGGGTTGGATGATGTCCTCGCGCGGTTTCCCCACCGAATTCACGGAGCCCGGTTTCGCGCCGTTCGCCTCCGCCGTCGCCCGCTTCCCGGAGCGGCCGGCCGTCCGGGCCGGCGGTCGGACGGTCAGCTACCGGGAGCTGGACGGCCTGACCGCCGCCCTCGCCGCCCGGCTCGCTCCCGGCCGGACGGTCGCCGTGACCGGCCGTGACCGACTGGACCACGTGGTCGCGCTGGTGGCGGTGCTGCGGGCCGGCGCCACCTACCTGCCGCTGGACCGGGAGGCCCCCGAGGAGCGCAACCGCTGGATCGTCGAGGACGCCGGGGCCCGCCTCGCCCTCGACGGCGAGGAGCTCACCGACCCGACCGGACTCGGCGGGGGCGAGGGGACGGGCGGGAGCGCCGGCGCCGGCTACGTCATCTACACCTCGGGCACCACCGGCCGCCCCAAGGGCGTGCACGTGCCGCTCGCCGCCCTGTCCGGCCACCTGGCCGCCGTCGTCGAGACCTTCGGTCTGACCGAGCGGGACGTGGTGCTGCAGTTCGCCCGCCCGACCGTGGACGTGGCCGTGGAGCAGGTGCTCGGGGCGCTGTCCGCCGGGGCCTGTCTGGTCCTGCCGGAGCAGGGGCTGCTGGCCCCGGCCGCGCTGCTGGACCTGCTGGACGCCGAGGGCGTCACCGTCGCCAACCTGGCCGCGGGCTACTTCCAGGACGTGGTGGCGGCCCTGGGCGGCCGGGTTCCGCGCACCCTGCGGCTGATGGTTTCCGGCAGCGACAAGCTGGAGCCCGCCACCGCCGCCGCCTGGTGGTCGGCGACCGGGGTGCCGCTGCTGAACGCCTACGGCCCGACCGAGACTGTGGTCACCGCCACCACCCACCGGCTCGACGGCGGGCAGGAGCAGTCGGCCGGCCGGGTGCCGATCGGCAGCGCGGTCGGCGCGCGCCGGCTCCATGTGCTGGACGAGCGGCTGCGGCCGGTGCCGCCCGGCGAGGCCGGCGAACTGTACGTCGGCGGGCCGCTGTTGGCCTCCGGCTACCTCGGCCGCGCGGGCCTCACCGCCGGCCGCTTCGTCGCCGACCCGTTCGCGGCGGCAGTCGGCGGCGTGGACGGCGTGGACGGCGTGGACGGCACCGACGGCGTGGATGGCGTGGACGGCGCCCACGGGGCCGTCGGCGCCCGGATGTACCGCACCGGGGACCTGGTGCGCCGCACCACCGAGGACGGCCCGCTGGAGTTCCTCGGCCGCACCGACCACCAGGTGAAGATCCGCGGCTTCCGGGTCGAGCCCGGCGAGATCGAGCAGGTGCTGGCCGCTCACCCCGGCGTCACCGGCTGCGTCGTGGTGGCGCACGAGGGCCGGCTGGCCGCGTACGTCACCGGCGCCGCGCCGGAGTACGCCGAGGCCCGGGCCTGGCTGGCCGAGCGGCTGCCCGAGCACATGGTCCCGGCGACGCTCACCGCCCTGGACGCCTTCCCGCTGACGGCCGGCGGCAAGGTGGACCGCGCGGCGCTGCCCGAGCCGCGCACCGCGCCGGAGGGCCGCCCGGCCGGCCGCCCGCCGCGCACCCCCGCCGAGCAGCTGATCGCGGCGGTCTGGGCGGACGTGCTCGGCGTACCGGAGGTCGGCGCCGACGACAACTTCTTCCACCTGGGCGGCGATTCGCTGACCGCCGTGCGCGTGGTGGGCCGGGTCTTCGACGTCTTCGGCATGGTCTCGCCGTACACCATCTTCGACGCGCCGACGCTGGCCGAGTTCGCCGCCGCGGTGACCTCCGCGTCCGGCGGCGCCCGCCCGGCCCCGGTCCGCTCCGGTGCCACCGAGGCCCCGCTGTCCAAGTTCCAGCGCGGCCTGTGGTTCCTCGACCAGTGGAACCCGGACGCGCCGACCTACGTGGTGCCCTGGGTGTTCCGCTTCTCCGGGCCGGTCGACCCCGACCTGCTGCGGGGGGCGCTGGACGGGGTGGTCGCGCGGCACGAGAGCCTGCGGACGACCTTCGAGCTCGCCGAGGACGGCCCGCGCCAGGTCGTCCACCCGTCCGTGGAACTGCCGTTCACGCTCACCGAGACCACGGCCGAGCAGGTGGACGCCCTGGTGGCACAGGCCGCGCTGGAGCCCTTCGACCTGGAGCGGGGGCCGCTGGTCCGGGCCCGGGTCTTCCGGGCCGGCGGGGCCACCACGCTGCTGCTGCTCCTGCACCACATCGTCTGGGACGAGGGCTCGCTGCCCGTCCTGGAGGCCGAACTCAGCGAGCTGTACGCCGCGTTGGCCGAGGGCCGACCGGCCGAACTGCCGGAACTCGCCGTCCAGTACGGCGACTACGCCGCCTGGCAGTACCAGGACGACACCGCCGAGCGGCAACTGGACTACTGGCGCGAGCAGTTGCGTGACGCCCCGACCGAACCGGCCCTGGCGCCGGACCGGGACCGGCCCGCGGAGCAGGCCTTCCGCGGCGCCTTCCACCGCTTCGCCATGCCCGACCCGGTGGCCGAGGCCGTCCGGGCGCTCGCCCGCAGCGAGGACGCCACCCCGTTCATGGTGCTGCTGGCCGGGCTGGCGCTCACCCTGCACCGCCGCTCCGGACAGCGCGACCTGGTGATCGGATCGCCGGTGAACGTCCGCGGCCGGGCCGAACTCGACGGCTTGATCGGCTACTTCGTCAACCTGCTGCCGCTGCGGCTGAAGCTGGAGGAGGGCGCCTCCTTCCGCGAGCTGGTCCGGCACGTGCGCGAGGTGTCGATCGGCGGCTACCGCCACCAGGAGGTGCCCTTCGACGACATCGCGGGCGCCGCGCTCGACGAGCGCCCCGAGGACCGCAACCCGCTCTGCCAGGTGCTGCTGGAGCTGCACCCGCTGGACCCGCGGCCGTTCACGCTCGGCGGGCACGACGTCACCCGGGCCCTGCACTCCAACCCGGTCTCCCGCTTCGACCTGTCCGTCTCGGTGGACGACCTGGGCACCGGCTTCACCGGCCGTTTCGAGTACGACAGCGACCTCTTCGCCCCGGACACCATGGCCGGCCTGTGCGAGGAGTGGCTGGGCACCCTGGCCGCCGCCGTCGAGGTGCCGGTGCACGCCCTGTTCGAGGCGCGGGCCGCCCGCGACCCGCGGGCCGTCGCCCTGATCTCCGGCGAACGGAGCGTCGGGTACGGCGAGTTGAACGCCGCCGCGAACCGGCTCGCCCGCCACCTGACGGGCCTCGGCATCGGGCGCGGGGACACCGTCGCCGTGCTGGCCGAGCGCGGGCCGGAGCTGGTCGTCGCCCTGCTGGCGGCCCTCAAGGCCGGCGCCGCCTACACCCTGCTGGACCCGGACTTCCCGGCCGAGCGGCTGGCCGGCGCGGTCGCCGACACCGGCGCCGCCACGGTGGTCACCCACCGCGCCACCGTGCCGTTCCCGGTCGGGCGCCAGGTGGACCTGGAGGCCTCGGTCGCCGAAATCGCCCGGTACGCCGCGCACGACCTCGGCCTGCCGGTCGACGGCGCCGACCTCGCCTGCGTGATGTTCACCTCCGGCTCCACCGGCCGCCCCAAGGGCGTCGCCGTCCCGCACCGCGCGCTCACCACCACCTACCTCGGCCAGGACTACGCCCGCTTCGGCCCCGAGGAGGTCTGGCTGCAGTGCTCGCCGGTCTCCTGGGACGCCTTCGCGCTGGAGCTGTACGGCGCGCTCTGCTTCGGCGGCACCTGCGTCCTCCAGCCCGGCCAGCGCCCGGACCCGCAGACCATCGCCGAGCTGACCCGACGCCACGGCGTCACCCAACTCCAGCTCTCCGCGAGCCTGTTCAACTTCCTGCTGGAGGAGTTCCCGGAGACGTACGACGGTCTGAAGCTCGCCTTCACGGCCGGCGAGCGGGCCTCCGTGACCCATGTGGCCAAGGCCCTGGAGGCCTACCCGGGCCTGGCGGTCGCCAACGGCTACGGCCCGGTGGAGAGCCTCGGCCTGACCACCTGCCACCGGGTCGGCCCCGCCGACACCACCGGCGCCTCCGTCCCGATCGGCGTCGCGCTGAACGGCAAGGGCGTCCTCGTCCTGGACGAGCGGCTGCGCCCCGTCGAGCCCGGCACGACCGGCGAGCTGTACGCCACCGGCGGCGGCCTCGCCCACGGCTACCTCGGCCGGCCCGGCCTCACCGCCGAGCGCTTCGTCGCCTCCCCGTACGGTGCTCCCGGCGAGCGCCTCTACCGCACCGGGGACCTCGGCCACCTCAACGCCGAGGGCCTGCTGGAGGTCACCGGCCGGATCGACGACCAGGTGAAGATCCGCGGTTTCCGGGTCGAGCCCGGCGAGATCGAGGACGCGCTCACCCGCCACCCGGCCGTCCGGGAGGCCGCCGTCGCCGTCCACGAGCCCGCCCCGGGCGACCGCCGGCTCGCCGCCTACGTCACCGTCGCCGCGGGCGCCCCCGACCCGGACGCGCTGCTGGACCACCTGGCCGCCCTGCTGCCCGAGCACATGGTGCCCGCCACCCTCGACGTCCTGGACGCCCTGCCGCTGAACCACAACGGCAAGGTGGACCGCAAGGCGCTGCCCGCCCCGGCCGGGCGCCGGAGGGTCGACGCGGCTCAGGCCGCCGAGGCCACCGAGGCCGCCGGAGCCGCCGGAGCCGCCGATCCGCTGACCGAGGCCGAGCGGCTGGTCGCCGACGCCGTGCGCGAGGTGCTCGACCTCGCCGAGGTCCGCCGCGAGGACAACTTCTTCCGGATCGGCGGCAACTCGCTGGCCGCCGTCCGGGTCGCGATGCGGCTGTCCCGGGAGACCGGAAGCCGCGTCCCCCCGCAACTGGTGTTCCGGGCCCGGACCGTGAGCGCCATCGCCGAACGGCTGGCCGCCCGATGACGGGCCGTGCCGCACACGAAGGGAACGAGGCCGTGAGCCCGTCCGACCGCCCGGCGCGCACCGCGCCCGTCTCGGGGCTGCAGCGCGGCCTCTGGTTCCTCGACCGCCTCGACCCGAGCGCCGTCACCTACTGCACGCCCTGGACCCTCGACGTCACCGGCCCGCTCGACCTCGCGCTCCTCCAGGGCGCGCTGGACGCCGTGACGGCCCGCCACGAGACGCTGCGCACCACCTTCGCGCTGCACCCCGACGGCCCCCGCCAGCAGGTGCACCACCGCCTCGCCCTGCCGCTCGCGGTGACCGACCTGCGCCCGCTGAGCGGCCCCGGGCAGGCCGAGCGCCTGGAGGAACTGCTCGCCGCCCGCTGCGCCGAGCCCTTCGACCTGGCGGCCGGCCCGCTGCTGCGCGCCGAGGCCTTCCGGGTCGAGGACGAGCGCACCGCGGTGCTGTTCACCGTCCACCACATCGTCTGGGACGGCTGGTCCGCCGAGGTCTTCGAGCGCGAGCTGGCCGAGCTGTACGGCGCGGCGGTGCGCGGCCGGGAGGCCGAACTGCCGGAGCTGACGGTGCAGTACGCCGACTGCGCCGAGGAGTGGCTCGGCACCTCCTTCGAGGAGCACCTGACGTACTGGAAGGGGCAGTTGGACGGCGCCCCCGCGCTGCTGGAGCTGCCCACCGACCGGCCCCGGCCCGCCGAGCGCGGCGCGGCCGGCCGCACCGAGGGGTTCGGCCTGGCCCCCGGGACGGCGGCGCGGGTCCGCGCCCTGGCCGAGACCGAGGGCGTCACCCCGTTCACCGTCCAGCTGGCCGCCTTCGCCCTGCTGCTGAACCGCTGGACCGGGGCCGACGACCTGGTGGTCGGCACCCCCGTCACCACCCGCGACCGGCCCGAACTGGAGCACCTGCTCGGCTACTTCGTCAACCTGCTGCCGCTGCGCCTGCGGCTCGCCCCCGCGCTGAGCTTCCGGGACCTGCTGGAGCACGTCCAGGACGTCGCCTTCGAGGCCTACGGCTACCTCGACCTGCCCTTCGACCAGATCGTCGACCAGCTGGGCGCGGCCCGCAGCGCCCAGCACCCGCCGCTGGTCCAGGTGGTGTTCGGCGCCCACGCCGAGGACCGCACCCCGCTCGCCCTCGGCCCGGCGGCCACCGCCCACAGCCGGGTGCGCTCCAACGGCACCAGCAAGTTCGACCTCACCTGGTCCGTCTTCGACGCCGGGGGCACCGGCGGCGAGCTGCGCGGCGAGGCCGAGTACCGCAGCGAGCTGTTCGACCCGGAGACCGTCCGGCGGCTGGCCGCCGAGTACGACGCCCTGCTCACCGCGGCCCTGGACGACCCCGACGCCACCGTGCTGCGGCTGACCACCCGCCCGGTCGAAGGGGCCGCGGCCACCGACACCCCGGGCCACTGCCTGCACCACCTGTTCGAGCGGGCCGCCGACGCCCACCCCGACCGGCCCGCCGTCAGCGACCCCGACCGCACCCTGAGCTACGCCGAACTGGACCGCCGGGCCAACCGCCTCGCGCACGCCCTGCGCGCCCGCGGCGCCGGCCCCGGCGACCGCGTCGGCATGCTGCTGGAACGCACCGCCGACGTCCTGGTCACCGTCCTCGGCGTGCTCAAGACCGGCGCCGCCTACGTGCCCGTCGACCTGGCCGCCCCCGCCGACCGCGCCGCGCTGGTCTTCGGCGACACCGGCGTCACCCTGGTCGTCACCGACCGTCCGGACCTGGTGCCCGAGGGCCCCTGGCGGGCCTACGACCTGACCGCCGAGGCCGCGGACCTGGCCGCCCGCCCCGACACCCGCCCGCCGGCCGCCGGGCGCCCCGGCGACGTCGCCTACGTCATCTTCACCTCCGGCTCCACCGGCCGCCCCAAGGGCGTGGCCGTCGCCCACGAGCACGTCAGCCGGCTGATGGCGGACGGCGAGCGGCACTTCGGCTTCGGCCCGGACGAGACCTGGACGCTCTTCCACAGCTACGCCTTCGACTGGACGGTCTGGGAGATGTGGGGCGCCCTGCTGCACGGCGCCCGGCTGGTCGTCGTCCCGTACGTGACCAGCCGCTCGCCGGAGGAGTTCGCCCAGCTGCTGGAGGAGGAGGGCGTCTCCTGCCTCTGCCTCACCCCTTCGGCGCTGCGCCAGCTGGAGCCGGTGCTGCGCCGCAGCCCGCGCGCCCTGCCCGCGCTGAAGTGGATCATGCTCGGCGGGGAGGCGCTGGACCCGGCCGTCGTCCAGCGCTGGTTCGAACTCGACCCGCCGCCCCCGGCCCGGCTGTGCAACCTGTACGGCATCACCGAGACCACCGTCCACGTCACCACCCACGACCTGGCCGGCAGTGCGGGCTTCGAGCGCAGCCTGATCGGCACCCCGATGCCGCACCTGAGCGCCCAGGTCCTGGACGACTGGCTGCGGCCGGTGCCGCCCGGCACGGCCGGCGAGCTGTACATCGGCGGCGGCAGCCTCGCCCACGGCTACTGGGGCCGCCCCGGCCTCACCGCCGGCCGCTTCGTCGCCGACCCGTACGGCCCGCCCGGGGCCCGGCTCTACCGCACCGGCGACGTCGCCCGGCGGCTGCCCGACGGCGGGCTGGAGTACATCGGGCGCGCCGACTTCCAGGTCAAGCTGCGCGGCTTCCGGATCGAGCTCGGCGAGATCGAGAACGCGCTCGCCGCCCACCCGGACGTCGACGCCTGCGTCGTCACCGTGCACGAGGACCGCCTCGCCGCGTACGTCACCGGACGCGAGCCCGCCGACGTCCGCGCCTTCCTCGGCCGCTCGCTGCCCCCGTACATGGTCCCGGCCGGCTACACCGTGCTGGAGTCGCTGCCGCTGACCGTCAACGGCAAGGTGGACCGCGCCGCCCTGCCCGCCCCCGGACAGCGCAGCGCCGCCACCGGCGGCCGCCACGTCGAGCCGCGCACCCCGGAGGAGGAGGCCTTCGCCGCGGTCTGGACGGAGGTCCTCGGGGTGGACGGCATCGACGTCCACGACGACTTCTTCCACCTCGGCGGCGACTCCATCCGGGCCGTCCAGCTGGCCGGCGCGCTGCACGAGCGCGGCTGGGGGGTGAGTCTGCGCGACGTGTTCAACGCCCCCACCGTCGCCGCCCTGCTGCCGCTGGCGAAGCCCGTCACCGAGGGCCGGGACGCGTACGAGCCGTTCGCCCTGATCACCCCGGAGGACCGCGCCGACCTGCCGCCCGGCCTCGTCGACGCCTACCCGATGGTCTCCATGCAGCTCTCCATGGTCTTCCACATGGAGATCGCCGGCGGCACCGACAGCTACCACAACGTCAACTCCTACCGGATCTCCGGCGACCTCGACGAGCAGGCCTTCCGACGCTCCGTCGCCGAGGCCATGGACCGCCACGCCGTGCTGCGCACCGGCCTCGACCTGTCCGGCTACGGCGAACCGCTGCAACTCGTCCACGGCCGGCTGACCGCCCCCGTCGAGTTCGCCGACCTGCGCGGCACACCGGACCAGGACGCCGCGATCCGCGAGGTGTTCGACACCCACCGGTGGACGCCCTTCGACCTCACCGCCCCGCCGCTGTTCCGGATCACCGTGCAGCGCCTGGCCGAGGACGCCTTCCAGCTCACCGTCTCCGAGCACCACGCGATCCTCGACGGCTGGAGCTTCACCTCGCTGCTCACCGAGATCCTGGAGCGCCACGGCGCCCTCGCCGCCGACCCGCTGAGCGCGCCCGTCCCGCCGCCGCGCACCGCCTTCCGCGACTTCGTGGCCGTCGAACGGCAGGCCGCCCGGGACGAGCGGTCGCTCGCCTACTGGCGCGAGCGGCTGACCGGAGCCAGCGGCCAGCTGTTCCCCGGCAGCGAGTCCGTGCACGAGGCGCCGCGCACCGTCGAGCGGGTGCTGCCGCAGGCGCCGGAACAGCTGCGGACGGTCGCCGAAGCGCTCGGCGTGCCGGTCAAGTCGGTCGCGCTCGCCGCCCACCTGCACGCCCTCGCCGCCGCCACCGGGAAGCCGCGCGTCACCACCGGCCTGGCCGTCAACGGCCGGCTGGAACGGCTCGGCGGCACCGAGGTGTACGGGCTGTTCCTGAACACCGTCCCGCTGAGCTGCGAGCCCACCGGCGACCTGCTCGCCCTGGTCCGCGAGGTCCACCGGGAGGAGCTGGACATGATGCCGCACCGCCGGGTGCCCTTCGCCCGCCTCGCCCGGCTGATGACCGACACCGCGCTGGACAGCCAGTTCGGCTACCTGCGCTTCCACGCCCTCGGCCGGCTCAGCTCGGCCCGCATCGTGGACGGCCGGATCGGCACCGAGCCGACCCTGCGCCACGAGCCCAACAGCTTCGCCTTCGGTGCCTCGCTGATCCAGGACCCGGTCTCGCAGCGGGTGCTGCTCGCCGTGGACCACCAGCGCTCGCTGGTCGCCGACAGCACCGCCGAGCAGTTCATCGACACCTACGCCACCGCCCTGCACACCATGGCCGCCGCCGTCCGAGAGTCCTGAGGGAACCGTCATGACCGATCTGCTGGACCGCCTGCGCACCGCCGTCGCCGCCCACCCCGGGCGCACCGCCGTCCTCGCCCCCGCGGGGAAGGCCGGAACCGCCCGCCTGGACTTCGCCGAACTCGACCGCCGCACCGCCGCCCTGGCCCGCGCCCTGCGCGAGCGCGGCATCGGCCGCGGCGACCGGGTCGGCGTCCACCTCGCCCGCACCGCGGACCTGCCGGTCGCCCTGCTCGCGGTCTGGCGGGCCGGCGCCGCCTACGTCCCGCTCGACCCGGCCTACCCCGCCGAGCGGCTCGCCTTCATGGCCACCGACGCCCGGCTGGCCGCCCTGATCAGCGCCGACGGCCTCCCCGCCGCCGAGGGCGTGCCGGTGCTGGGCCCGGACGCCGAGGCCGACGGGCCCGAGCTGCCGGAGGCGGCCCACCCGCTCGACCCGGCCTACGTCATCTACACCTCCGGCTCCACCGGCCGCCCCAAGGGCGTCGAGGTGCCACGCGGCGCCGTCGCCGCCCTGGTCCAGGCCCTGGAGGCGACCGGCGCCTACCGCGCCGAGCCCGGGGTGGTCGGCTGGAACGCCAGCGTCTCCTTCGACGCCTCCGTCCAGCAGTGGGCCCGGATCTGCCGCGGCGACACCGTCCTGGTGATCGGCGACGAGCACCGCGCCGACCCGGCCGAGGTCGCCGCCCTGCTGGCCGAGCACGCCGTCACCGACCTCGACCTGACCCCCTCGCACTGGGAGCTGCTGCGCGAGCCGCTCGCCGGCGCCCGGGTGCCGCGGCTGTTCATGGGCGGCGAGCCCGTCCCCGAGCGCACCTGGCGGGAGCTGGCCGACGGCGGCATCGACGCGCTCAACCTGTACGGGCCCACCGAGTGCACCGTCGACGCCGTCACCGCGCCGATCAGCGGCCCCGGGCCGCACCTGGGCGAACCGCTGCCCGGCGTGCGCCTGCACCTGCTGGACGAGAAGCTCGCCCCCGTCCCGGACGGCGTCGCCGGCGAGCTGTACCTGGCCGGGCCCGGCCTCGCCCACGGCTACCTCGGCCGGCCCGGGCTGACCGCGGAGCGCTTCGTCGCCGACCCGAGCGGCGGGCCGGGCGCCCGGATGTACCGCACCGGCGACCAGGCCCGGCGCGGCGAGGGCGGCCGGCTGGAGTACGTCGGCCGGGTGGACCGCCAGGTCAAGCTGCGCGGCTACCGGATCGAGCTCGGCGAGGTCGAGCACGCCCTGGCCCGGCTGGCGGGCGTCCAGGCCGCCGCCGTCACCGTCCACGAACCCGCCCCCGGCGACCGGCGCCTGGCCGGGTACGTCACCGGCGCCGTCACCGCCGCCGAGCTGACCGAGCGGCTGCGCGCCACCGTGCCCGCCCACCTGGTGCCCTCGGTGATCACCGTGCTGGACGCCCTGCCGCTCACCCCGAACGGCAAGGTCGACCTGGCGGCGCTGCCCGCCCCCGCCGCCCCCGCGGCCCCCGAGGAGGGAGCACCGGCCGGTGGCGGCGGACTGACCGAGCAGGTCGCCGAGGTCTGGGGCACCGTGCTCGGCGTCACCGGCGTCCGGCCCACCGACGACTTCTTCTCGCTCGGCGGCCACTCGATCGCCGCGCTGCGCGTCGTCCACCTGCTGCGCCGCCGGCTCGGCATCGAGCTCCAGCTGCGCCACCTGCTCGACTCGGCCGACCTGGCCGCCTTCACCGCCACCGTCGAGCGGGCCGTCGCGGCCGGCACCGCCGCCCCCCGGCCCGCCCTGACCGCCCGCGCCCGGGCGGCCGGCGCATGACGACCGCGCTGCGGGTGCGGCCCCGCGTCGAAGGGGACTGGCTGTTCGTCCCCGCGCCCCAACCGCACCGCCCGTACCGGCTGTTCTGCTTCCCGCACGCCGGGGGAGACGCCACCGCCTACACCCCGCTCGCCCGCGCCCTCGCCCCGGCCGCCGAGGTCTGGGCGCTGCGCCCGCCGGCCCGCGGCGGCCGGCTCGGCCACCCGATGCCCGCGAGCTTCGACCTGCTGGTCGACGCCGTCCTGGAGGCCCTCGGCCCGCACCTGACCGGGCGGTTCGGCTTCTACGGGCAGAGCTTCGGCGCCCTGCTCGGCTACGAGGTCGCCCGGGCGCTGCCCGCCGAGCGGCGGCCGGAGCTGGTCGTCGCCGCCTCCGCCTCGCCGCCCGCCGTCTGGGCCGGGGCGGACCGCCCCCAGCACACCGCCGACGAGCTGCTGCGACTGGCCGGGATGGGCGAACTCGTCGAGGGCGACGCCGACTTGAAGGAGAACGCGCTGCGTGGCATCCGCACCGACCTGGCCGTGGTCGACACCTACCGGCCCCGGCCCCACCCGCCGATCGGCTCCGCCCTGCACACCGTCGTCGGCGTCGAGGACCCGCTCCTCGCCGTCGGCGGCCTCGAAGGCTGGGCCGCCCACACCCGCGGCGGTTCCGGCCACCACGTCGTCCCCGGCGGCCACCTGCTCGCCACCGTCGACGGGCCCGGCCCGGTCGACCTGCTCTCCTCCCTCATCGCGCGGCCCGGCGCCGCCCACCAGCCCACGACGGAGCACTGATGCCAACCACCACCGCGGTCGACCTCACCGATCCCGACCTGTGGGCCCGCCCCGAAACCCCCGCGCTGGTCGCCGAGCTGCGCCGGGAGTCCGCCGTCCACCTCACCGACACCGTCGACGACGGACCGGTCTGGTCGGTGCTCTCCTACCGGCACTCCGCCGAGGTGCTGCGCAACGCCGCCGTCTACAGCTCAGAGCAGGGCTCGCTGCTCGGCGCCGGCGAGGGCAACGTCCCGGTCGGCTCCGGCCGGATGATGGCCCTCACCGACCCGCCCCGGCACCGCGAACTCCGCGCCCCCGCCAACCCGTTCTTCTCGCCCGGCGCCGTGCGCGGAGCCTCCCGGGGCATCGCCGAACTCGCCGCCTCGATCGTCGGGCAGGCCGTCGAACAGGGCGAGGTGGACCTCGTCGACGCCGTCTCCGCGCTGCCGCTGTCCGTCATGTGCGACCTGCTGGACGTCCCCGAGGCGGACCGCGACATGGTCGTCCGGGTCTGCGACGTCGCCTTCCTCGGCCGCACCCCCGAGGAGCGCCGGGCCGGCCACCAGCAGCTCATCCCGTACCTGCTGCACCAGGTGATGCTGCGGCGCGGCGACCCGCGTGACGACCTGATCAGCATGATGGCCACCTACCGCGTCGGCGGGAAGCTGCTGCCGATCGAGGACGTCGTCCTCAACCTGGACAACATCGTGGTCGGCGGCGTCCAGACCGTCCGCCACACGGCCGCCATGGGCCTGTACACCCTCGTCCAACGCCCGGATCTGTGGCGGCAGTTGCAGCGGGGCGAGGTCGGCATGGACTCGGCCCTGGACGAACTGCTGCGCTGGACCTCGGTCGGGCTGCACACCCTGCGCACCGCGAGCCGGGACACCGAACTGGACGGCCGCACCATCCGGCGCGGCGACCGGGTCGCGGTCTGGGTCTGGTCAGCCAACCGGGACCCGGAGGCCTTCGAGCGGCCCGAGGAGATCCTGCTGGACCGCGCCCCCAACAAGCACCTCGCGCTCGGCCTCGGCGCCCACTACTGCGTCGGCGCGCCGCTGGCCAAGGCCGAGCTCGGCGGCCTGTTCACGGCGATGCTGGAGCGCGTCGCCACCATCGAGCCGACCGGGCCGGTCACCCACAACCGCTCGATCATCAACTTCGGCCTGGACCGCTTCCCGGTCCGCCTCACCCCGCGCTGAGCACCGGCCCCGCCGCGCTGGGCACCGGCCCCGCCGCGCTGGGCACCGGCCCCGCCGCCCAACTGCCGCGTTCCTGCCTCGACTCCTGCCCTTCCGCCGCGCGGCCCGCCCCTACCTTCGAAGCAACCCGAGACCTTCGAAGCGAACCCGAGCGAAGCAACCCGAGGAGCGACACCATGAGCAACCCGTTCGAGGACGACAGCGCCGGCTACCTGGTGCTGGTCAACGACGAGAACCAGCACTCCCTGTGGCCGGTCTGGATCGACGTGCCGGCCGGCTGGACCACCGTCCACGGCGAGGACACCCGCCAGGGCTGCCTCGACCACATCGAGGCCAACTGGACCGACATCAGGCCCGCCAGCCTGGTCGCCGCCCTCGCCGACCGGTGACCGCCGCCATGCCGACCTGGGAACTGAACCCCGGCCGCCCGGCCCTCGCCCACGCGCCGCGCACCGCCGGCATCGGCGAGGCCTGCGAGTGGCTGCGCGAGAACGAGAGCGCGCTCACCGAAGCGCTGCACCGGCACGGCACGATCTTCCTGCGCGGCCTGCCGGTCGCGAGCACCGAGGACGTCGCGGCCGTGCGCGACGTCCTCATCCCGGAGCGCACCCCGTACCGGGAGAAGGCCACCCCGCGCAGCGACTACGGCAACGGCGTCTTCTCCTCCACGGACCTGCCGTCGGCCCTGCCGATCCGGATGCACAACGAGAACAGCTACACCCTGACCTTCCCCGGCCGGCTGCTCTTCGCCTGCCTGACCGCCCCCGAGGAGGGCGGGGCCACCCCCACCGCCGACTGCCGGCAGGTCCTCGACCGACTGCCCGCGCACCTGGTCGAGCGGATGCGGGCCTCCGGCTGGACCCTCACCCGCAACTACTCGGACTACGTCTCCCTCGGCTGGCGCACCGCCTTCGCCAGCGAGGACCGCGCCGAGGTCGAGGCCTACTGCCGGGAGAACGGCATCACCTGGGAGTGGCTGGCGGACGGCAACCTGCGCACCGGCCAGCTGCGCCCCGGCACCATCCGCCACCCGGTGACCGGCGAGGAGGTCTGGTTCAACCACCTCGCCTTCTGGAACGAGTGGTCGCTCGACCCGGACATCCGCGAGGCGATGACCGAGGAGTTCGGCCCGGACGGCCTCCCGTTCAACACCGGATTCGGCGACGGCGAACCCCTGGAGCGCGCCGACGTCGACGCCCTCAACGAGGCGTACCACGCCGCGACCGTGCGCGAGCGCTGGCAGGTCGGCGACGTGATGCTGGTCGACAACGTGCTCTGCGCCCACGGCCGGGACCCGTACCGCGGCGAGCGCAGGATCGCCGTCTCGATGGGGCAGCCCGTCGACGTCCTGGACTGCCGGCCCAGCGTCCGGCCCACCCTGGCCGTCGCCTGACGCCGCCCGACGCCGCCCGCCCCCCGAACAGCCCGTGCCGTGAGCTGAGCAGACCCGAGTAGAGGAAGCACCGTGATCCCGGTTTCGTACGCCCAACAACGGCTCTGGCTGATCGACCAGATCGAGGGGCCGACCGCGCTGTACAACCTGCCGTTCGCCCTGCGCCTGCGCGGCGGGCTCGACACCGCCGCGCTGCGTGCCGCGACGGCGGACGTGGTCGCCCGGCACGAGGCCCTGCGCACGGTGTTCCCGGTGGCCGAGGGCGTCCCGGTGCAGCGGATCCTGCCGGCCGAGGAGGCGCGTCCGCGCTTCCTGGCCGTGGACTGCGCGCCGGACGACTACCCGGCCCGCCGGGACGCCGCGGCCGCCGAGACCTTCGACCTGAGCCGCGAACTGCCCATCCGGATCACGGTGTTCACCCTCTCCCCGACCGAGCACGTGCTGCTGGTCGTGCTCCACCACATCGCCGGCGACGGCTGGTCGCTCGGCCCGCTGCTGCGCGACCTCGCCGAGGCCTACCGGGCCCGGCTCGCGGGCCGCGCCCCCGACTGGGAACCGCTGCCGATCCAGTACGCCGACTACGCGCTCTGGCAGCGCGACCTGCTCGGCGACGAACACGACCCCGAGAGCCTGCTGGCCCGTCAACTCGACCACTGGCGGACCGCACTGGCCGGCCTGCCGGAGGAACTGGAGCTGCCGACCGACCGGCCCCGCCCGCCCGCCCCCACCGGCGCCGCCGACTCCGTCGACCTCGCCTGGGACGCCGGCCTGCACACCGCCCTGCTCGCCCTCGCCCGCACCCACCGCACCACCCTGTTCACCGTCCTCCAGGCCGGCTTGGCGGCCCTGTTCACCCGGCTCGGCGCCGGCACCGACATCCCGCTCGGCACCGGAGTCGCCGGACGCGCCGACGAGGCCCTGGACGAGCTGGTCGGCTTCTTCGTCAACTCCCTGGTGCTGCGCGCCGAAACGTCCGGCGACCCGGGCTTCGCCGAGCTGCTCGGCCGGGTCCGGGAGGCCCAGCTCGACGCCTTCGCCCACCAGGACCTCCCCTTCGAGCGCCTCGTCGAGGAGCTCAACCCGCCCCGCGCGCTCGGCCGCCACCCGCTGTTCCAGACCCTGCTGGTGCTCCAGAACCACGGCCAGGACGCCGAACTCGACCTGCCCGGGCTGGAGTCCGCCCCGGAGCCGATCGGCCTGCGGGTCGCCAAGTTCGACCTCAACATCGGCATCGCCGAACAGCACGGCCCGGACGGCGCCCCCGCCGGGCTCACCGGCTCGATCGAGTACGCCGCCGACCTCTACGACCGCACCACCGTCACCGCGCTGGCCGACCGGCTCGGCCGGCTGCTGGCCGGCGCCGCCGCCGACCCGCACGCCCCCATCGGCACCCTCGACGTCCTCGCCCCCGAGGAGCACACCCGCCTCCTCGTCGAGTGGAACGCCACCGACGCCCCCCGGTGGACCGGCACCCTCGCCGAGTCCTTCGAGCGCCAGGCCGACCGCACCCCGCACGCCGCCGCCCTCGTCCACGACGGCGGCACCCTCAGCTACGCCGAACTCGACACCCGCGCCAACCGCCTCGCCCACCACCTCGCCGCCCTCGGCGTCGGCCCCGAGACCCCCGTCGCGATGCTGATGGAGCGCTCCGCCGAGGTCGTCGTCGCCACCCTGGCCGTCCTCAAGGCCGGCGGCTGCTACGTGCCGATGCACCCCGGCCTGCCGCCCGAGCGGATGACCGGCGTGCTCGCCGACACCGGCGCCCCCGTGCTGCTCACCGACCGCACCGACCCGGGCTTCCCGCACGGCGCCGCCGTGGTCCGCCCCGGCGACGAGGCCGGCGCCCCCGCCCACCGGCCGGGCGTGCCCGTCCACCCGGACCAGCTCGCCTACGCGATGTACACCTCCGGGTCCACCGGCCGCCCCAAGGGCGTCGCCGTGCGCCACCGCGACGTGCTCGACCTCGCCGCCGACCGGCGCTGGCGGGACGGCCGCCACCGGCGCGTCCTGCTGCACTCCCCGCACGCCTTCGACGCCGCCACCTACGAGATCTGGACGCCGCTGCTGGCCGGCGGCACCGTGGTGGTCGCCCCGCCCGGCGCCCTCGACGCCGCCGCCCTGCACGCCGTCACCACCCGCCACGGCGTCACCGCCGTCTTCCTCACCAAGGCCCTGTTCGACCTCGTCGCCGAGCAGGCCCCGGAGACCTTCGCCGCCCTGCGCGTGGTCTGCACCGGCGGCGAGGCCGCCTCCGGCGTGCTGATGCGCCGTGTCCTGGAGGCCTGCCCGGAGCTGCTGCTCGCCCACGTCTACGGGCCCACCGAGACCACCACCTTCGCCACCCACCACCCGCTCGTCCCCGCCGACCTCGACGGACCCCGGGTCCCGATCGGCGGCCCGATGGACAACATGCGCAGCCACGTCCTGGACGCCCGGCTGCGCCCCGTCCCGCCCGGCGTCCCCGGCGAGCTGTACCTGGCCGGCGCCGGCCTGGCCCGCGGCTACCTCAACCGGCCCGGCCTGACCGCCGAGCGCTTCGTCGCCTGCCCGTACGCGCCCGGCGAGCGGATGTACCGCACCGGGGACCTCGTGCGGCTGCGCGCCGACGGCGCCGTGGAGTTCCTCGGCCGGATCGACGGCCAGGTCAAGCTGCGCGGCTTCCGGATCGAGCTCGGCGAGATCGAGGCGGCGCTGTCCCGCCACCCCGCCGTGCGCCAGGTCATCGTGGTCGCCCGCGAGGACCGCCCCGGCGACACCCGGCTGGTCGCCTACTGCACCGCCGAGGCCGCGCTCACAGGGGCCGAACTGCGCTCCTTCGCCGGCACCGTCCTGCCGGGCTACATGGTCCCCGCCGCGGTCGTCCTGCTGGACGTGCTGCCGCTCAACGCCAACGGCAAGGTCGACCGCCGCGCCCTGCCCGCCCCCGACCTCGCCTCCGACGACACCGGGCGGGCCCCGCGCGACGAGCGCGAACGGGTGCTCTGCGAGCTCTTCGGCGAACTCCTCGGCATCGACGACATCAGCATCGACGACGACTTCTTCGCCCTCGGCGGCCACTCCCTGCTCGCCACCCGCCTGGTCGGCCGGGCCCGCACCGGGCTCGGCGTCGAACTCACCATGGGCGACCTCTTCCAGACGCCCACCGTCGCCGGGCTGGCCGAACGGCTCGCCGACCGCGTCGCCGGGGCCCGTCCGGCCCTGCGGCCCGCCGTGCGGCCCGAGCGGGTGCCGCTCTCCTTCGCCCAGCGCCGCCTCTGGTTCCTCGCCCAGGCCGACGGCCCCTCGGCCACCTACAACGTCACCCTCGCGCTGCGGCTGAGCGGCCCGCTCGACCCCGCCGCCCTGGAGGCCGCCCTCGGCGACGTCGTCCACCGGCACGAGGCGCTGCGCACCGTCTTCGGCGAGCACGACGGCACCCCGTACCAGCGCGTCCTCGACGCCCCCGGCACCGGCCTGCTCACCGTCACCGACCGCCCGACCGACGAACTCGCCGGCCACACCTTCGACCTCGCCACCGACCTGCCGGTCCACGCCTACCTGCGGCCCGAGGGGGCCGAGGAGCACGTGCTGGTCCTGGTCGTCCACCACATCGCCGGGGACGGCGCCTCGCTGGGCCCGCTCTACCGCGACCTCACCGACGCCTACCGGGCCCGCCTCGCGGGCGCGGCCCCGCGGTGGGAGCCGCTGCCCGTCCAGTACGCCGACCACGCGCTCTGGCAGCACGAGCTGCTCGGCGACGAGGACGACCCGGACAGCCCGCTCTCCCGCCAACTCGCCCACTGGCGCGAGGCGCTGGCCGGCGCGCCCGAGGAACTCCCGCTGCCGCTGGACCGCCCCCGCCCGCCGGTCGCCAGCCACCGCGGCGCGGTCGTCCCGCTGGAGTTCGACGCCGAACTGCACACCCGGCTCACCGCGCTCGCCGCCGAGCACGGCGTGACCCTCTTCATGGTGCTGCGGGCCGCGTACGCCACCCTGCTGCACCGCTTCGGCGCGGGCACCGACCTGCCCATCGGCACCCCGCTGGCCGGCCGCCTCGACGAGGCCGTGCAGGAGCTGGTCGGCTTCTTCGCCAACACCCTGGTGCTGCGCACCGACCTCTCCGGCCGTCCGAGCTTCGCCGAGCTGCTGGCCAGGGTCCGGGAGACCGACCTGGCCGCCCACGCCCACCAGGACGTGCCCTTCGAGCGCCTGGTGGAGGAGCTGAACCCGACCCGCTCGACCGCCTGCCACCCGCTGTTCCAGGTGATGCTGGCCTTCGCGGGTGCCGCCGAGGACGGCCCGGACCTGCCCGGCGTGACGGTGACGGAGGAGCCGGTCGACTTCGGGACGGCCACCTTCGACCTCACCCTGCGCCTGGTCGAGCGGCAGGGCGCCGACGGCGCCACCGCGGGGCTGGCCGGCGTCCTGGAGTACGCCACCGACCTGTTCGACCGCGAGAGCGCCGAACAGCTGGCCACTGCACTGGAACTGATCCTGCATCAGGTCGCCGTCGACCCCGGCCGGTCGGTGGCCGAGCTGGACGTGCTGCCCGCCGAGGAGCGGACCGGGGCCGCGATCGCCGCCACGCCGCTGCCCGAACCGGTGCCGCTGGTGCCGGCCGCCTTCGAGGCGCAGGCCGCTCGGACGCCCGCCGCCGTGGCCCTGGTCTGCGGCGACCTCACCCTGACGTACGCGCAGTTGAACGCCCGGGCGAACGTCCTCGCGCACCGGCTGATCGCCGCGGGCATCGGCCCCGAGCGGGTGGTGGCCCTCGCGCTGCCGCGCTCGGTGCAGACGGTGGTCGCCATCCTCGCGGTGCTCAAGGCCGGCGGCGCCTACCTGCCGCTGGACGCCGAGTACCCGGCCGACCGCACCGCCGACACGCTGGCGCAGGCGAACCCGGCGCTGGTGCTGACCGACGACCACTGGCCGCTGCCCGAGGTGCTCGACGGGCTGCGCACCCTGGACGTCGCCGACGGCGGGGCCGGTCCGCAGACCGACCCGGCCCCGCGCGCCACGGCGGCCGACGCCGCCTACGTCATCTTCACCTCCGGCTCCACCGGCCGCCCCAAGGGCGTCGTGGTGCCGCACGGCGGCATCGCCGCGCTGCTGGCCGCCCACCGTGCCGGGGTGATGGCCGACGTCGACCGGCAGCGGGTCGCGCTCACCGCCTCGCTCTGCTTCGACGCCTCCTGGGACGGCCTGCTCTGGCTGGTCGCCGGCCACGAGCTGCACCTGATCGGCGGCGACGTGCGGCGCGACGCCCGCGCCCTGGTGCGCCACGTGCGCGAGCACGGCATCGGCGTCCTGGAGGTGACGCCGTCCTACGCCGAGCAGCTGATCGAGGAGGGCCTGCTGGAGGAGCCCGCGCCGGCCCTGGTGCTGCTCGGCGGCGAGGCCGTCGGCCGGACGCTCTGGACCCGGTTGCGCGAGGCGCCGGGCACCGCCGCCCACAACCTGTACGGCCCGACGGAGTGCACCGTCGACGCCCTGACCCACCCGCTGGAGGCCACCGAGCGGCCCGTCCTCGGGCGCACCGTCGCCGGCACCCGCGGCCACGTCCTCGACGAGTACCTCAACCCCGTTCCGGCGGGCGTGCCGGGGGAGCTGTACCTGGCCGGCGCCGGCCTGGCCCGCGGCTACCTGGGCCGGCCGGGCCTGACGGCGGAGCGCTTCGTCGCCTGCCCCTTCGAGCCCGGCACGCGGATGTACCGCACCGGGGACCTGGTGCGCCGCACCCGCGACGGGGAGCTGGAGTACCTCGGCCGCACCGACCACCAGGTGAAGATCCGCGGCTTCCGGATCGAACTCGGCGAGGTCGAGCGTGCCCTGACCGCCCACCCGCAGGTGCTCCAGGCCGCCGTCCTGCCCGACGCGGACGGGCTGCGCCTGGTCGCCTACGTCGTCACCGACGGCCCGCTCGACCCGGCCGAGGTACGCGCCACCGCCGCCCGGACGCTGCCCGGCTACATGCTGCCGGCCGCGATCGTGCCGCTGGACGCGCTGCCGCTGAACGCCAACGGCAAGCTGGACCGGTCCGCCCTTCCGGCCCCTGACTTCGGCGCCCTCTCGGCCGGCCGGGCGGCGCGCACCGCGCAGGAGGAGATCCTCTGCGGGCTGTTCGCGGAGGTGCTCGGCCTCGACGCGGTCGGCATCGACGACGACTTCTTCGACCTGGGCGGCCACTCCCTGCTCGCCACCAAGCTGCTCAGCCGAGTGCGGTCCGCGCTCGGTGCGGAGCTGGGCATCCGCGACGTCTTCGAGACGCCGAACGTGGCCGGGCTGGCCGCCCGCCTGGACGCCGGTGCGCAGCGCCTGGCGCTGAGCGCGGCAGCGCGCCCGGACCGGGTGCCGCTGTCCTTCGCCCAGCAGCGGCTGTGGCTGATCGACCGGATGGAGGGCCCCAGCGCCCTCTACAGCGCACCGCTCGCACTGCGCCTGACGGGCCGACTGGACGCCGCCGCACTGGAGTCGGCGCTCGGTGACGTGGTGGCCCGGCACGAGAGCCTGCGCACGTTGATCGCCGAGGAGGACGGCACCCCGTACCAGCGCGTCCTGCCCGTCGAAGAGGCCGTCGTCCCGCTCCACACCCTGGACCGCCCCGCCGACGAGGTGGCCGCCACGGTTGCCGGACTCTGCCGCCACGCCTTCGACCTGCGCGCCGAACTCCCCGTCCGCACCACCCTGGTGAGGGTCTCGGCCGAGGAGCACGTCCTGGTCCTGGCGCTGCACCACATCGCCAGCGACGGCTGGTCCCTCGGCCCGCTGGTCCGCGACCTCACCTCCGCCTACGCGGCCCGCGCCGAGGGCGCCGCCCCCGGCTGGGCGCCGCTGCCCGTCCAGTACGCCGACTACGCGCTCTGGCAGCGCGGGCTGCTCGGCGAGGAGGCCGACCCCGAGAGCCTGGCGGCCCGCCAACTCGACCACTGGCGCGCGGCGTTGGCCGACCTCCCGGACGAGGCGACGCTCCCGCTGGACCGCCCGCGCCCGCCCGTCGCCTCCCACCGCGGCGACCGGGTGGCGCTCAGCCTGGACGCCGAGTGCCACCGCGAGCTGGTCGCGCTCTCCCGGGCCCACCGGGTCACCCTCTTCATGACCGTGCAGGCGGCCCTCGCCGCGCTGCTCACCCGCCTCGGTGCGGGCACCGACGTCCCGATCGGCTCGGTGGTGGCCGGGCGCTCCGACGAGGCGCTGGACGAGCTGGTCGGCTTCTTCGTCAACACCCTGGTGCTGCGCACCGACACTTCCGGCAACCCGAGCTTCGCCGACCTGCTCGGCCGTGCCCGGGAGACCGCCCTCGCCGCCTACGCCCACCAGGACGTGCCCTTCGAGCGCCTGGTGGAGGAGCTCAGGCCGGCCCGCTCGCTGGCCCGCCATCCGCTGTTCCAGGTCATGCTGGTGCTCCAGAGCAACGAGCAGGCCGAGCCGGCCACGGCGGGCCTGGACGTCGAGCCCCTCGCGGCGGGCACCGGCTCCGCCAAGTTCGACCTCAGCCTGATCGCTGAGGAGTCCTTCGGCCCCGACGGCGAGCCCGCCGGGATCGACTGCGCCCTCGACTTCGCCACCGACCTCTTCGACCGGGAGACGGTCGAGGCCGTCGCCGTCCGCTTCGGCCGGCTGCTGGCGGCGGTGGCCGCCCGGCCCGAGCTGCCGATCGGCCGGGTGGAGCTGCTGTCGGCCGAGGAGCGCGCCGCGCTCCCGGTGGCCGGCGGCGCCCTGCCGGCCGAGGTCCCGCTGCTGCCCGCCGCCTTCGCGGCCCAGGCCGCCCGCACTCCGGAGGCCGTCGCGCTGGTCTGCGGCGACACCCGGCTGACCTTCGCCGAGCTGGACGCCCGCGCCGACCGGCTCGCCCACCGCCTGCTGGCCGCCGGCGCCGGGCGGGAGTCGGTGGTCGCGCTGGCCCTGCCGCGCTCGGCGGAGACGGTGGTCGCCATGCTCGCCGTGCACAAGGCCGGCGGCGCCTACCTGCCGCTGGACGCCGAGTACCCGGCCGAGCGCACCGCCCACATGCTCGCCGACGCCCGCCCGGCGCTCGCCCTCACCGACGGGCGCTGGCCGCTGCCCGAGGTACTGGCCGGCCTGCGCACCCTGGACGTCGCCGCGCCGTCGGACGTTGCCGAGAGCGCCGGGGACGTCGAGAACGTCGAGAACGTCGAGAGTGCCGGGGACGCCGGGGACGGCGCGCCCGCGCTCGGCTGGCGCGCCCTCGACCCGGGCGACGCCGCCTACGTCATCTACACCTCCGGCTCCACCGGCCGCCCCAAGGGCGTCGTGGTGCCGCACGGCGCCGTCGCCGCCCTGCTGGCCGCCCACCGCGCCGCCCTGATCCAGGGCACCGAGCAGGCCCACGGCCGGCAGCGGATCGCGCTCACCGCCTCGCTCTGCTTCGACGCCTCCCTGGAGCCCGTGCTCTGGATGTTCGCCGGGCACGAGCTGCACCTGATCGGCGACGAGCTGCGCCGCGACCCGGCCGCCCTGGTCCGCCACACGGTCGCCGCCGGCATCGACGCCCTGCACCTCACTCCGTCCTACACCGAGCAGCTGATCGAGGAGGGTCTGCTGGAGGCACCCGCGCCGCGCCTGCTGCTGCTCGGTGGCGAGGCCGTCGGCCAGGCGCTGTGGCAGCGGCTGCGGGAGCACCCCGGCACCGCGGGCCACAACTTCTACGGCCCGACCGAGGCCACCGTCTACGCGCTGACCCAGCCGTTCGACGCGGTGGAGCGCCCCGGTCTCGGCGGCCCGATCGCCGGCGCGCGGGCGTACCTCCTGGACGAGCACCTCAACCCCGTCCCGGCCGGTGTGCCGGGGGAGTTGTACCTCGCCGGACCGGGCCTGGCCCGCGGCTACCTGGGCCGGCCGGGCCTGACGGCGGAGCGCTTCGTGGCCAGCCCCTTCGAGCCGGGCGTGCGGATGTACCGCACCGGGGACCTGGCCCGCCGCACCCGCGACGGCGGTGTGGAGTACCTCGGCCGCACCGACCACCAGGTGAAGATCCGCGGCTTCCGGATCGAACTCGGCGAGATCGAGCAGGTGTTGGCCCGCCACCCCGCCGTCCGCCAGGCCGTGGTCACCGTCCGGGAGAGCGACACCGGCGACCGGCGACTGGTCGCCCACTGCACCGTGGGCCAGGAGTCTCCCGAACTCGCCGTCGAGCTGCGGCGGTTCGCCGCCGAGTCGCTGCCCGGCTACATGGTTCCGGCTGCCGTCGTCCTGCTCGACACCCTGCCCCTGACGGGCAGCGGCAAGGTCGACCACCGGGCGCTGCCCGAACCGGACTTCGGGGCGCTCTCGGCCGGCCGGGCGGCGCGCACGCCCCAGGAGGAGATCCTCTGCGGGCAGTTCGCGGAGGTGCTAGGCCTCGACGCGGTCGGCATCGACGACGACTTCTTCGACCTGGGCGGCCACTCCCTGCTCGCCACCAGGCTGCTCAGCCGGGTACGGTCCGTCCTGGGCGCGGAGTTGGGCATCCGGGACGTCTTCGAGGCGCCGAGCGCGGCCGGGCTGGCCGCCCGTCTGGACGCCGGTTCGCGGCGGGCGGCACTGAGCGCGGGAGGTGCGCGCCCGGAGCGGATCCCGCTGTCCTTCGCCCAGCAGCGGCTGTGGCTGATCGACCGGATGGAGGGCCCCAGCGCCCTCTACAACCTGCCGCTCGTCCTGCGCGTGGCGGGGGAGTCGGACACCGTCGCGCTGGAATCGGCCCTCGGCGACGTGGTCACCCGGCACGAGAGCCTGCGCACGCTGATCGCCGAGGAGGACGGCACCCCGTACCAGCGGATCCTGCCCGCCGGGCAGGCCCGCGTCCGGGTCGAGCTGCTGCCGCCCGGCACCGACCCGGCGGACTGCGCCTCCCGCCCCTTCGATCTGGCCGCCGACCTTCCCGTCCGCGCTCACGTCATCCCGGCCGGCCCCGGCGGGCACCTGCTCGCCCTCGTCCTGCACCACATCGCCGGCGACGGCTGGTCGATGGGCCCGCTGCTGCGCGACCTCGCCACGGCCTACGCGGCCCGCACCGGCGGCGAGGCCCCGCAGTGGGCGCCGCTGCCCGTCCAGTACGCCGACTACGCGCTCTGGCAGCGCGAACTGCTCGGCGCGGAGGAGGACGGCGAGAGCCTGCTCTCCCGCCAACTCGCCCACTGGCGCGAGGCGCTGGCCGGCCTGCCCGAGGAGCTGTCGCTGCCCGTCGACCGGCCGCGCCGCGCCGCCGCCTCCCACCGCGGCGAGCGGGTCGTCGTGCCCTACGGCGCCGAACTCCACCGCGCGCTGGGAGAGTTGTCGCGCGAGCACCGGGTGACGATGTTCATGACCGTGCAGGCGGCCCTCGCCGCGCTGCTCACCCGGCTGGGCGCGGGCACCGACATCCCGATCGGCTCGGTGGTGGCCGGGCGCTCCGACGAGGCGCTGGACGAGCTGGTCGGCTTCTTCGTCAACACCCTGGTGCTGCGCACCGACACCTCGGGTGACCCCAGCTTCACCGAGCTGCTGGCCCGCGTCCGGGAGACCCAACTCGACGCCCACGCCCATCAGGACGTGCCCTTCGAGCGCCTGGTGGAGGAGCTGAACCCGGCCCGCTCGCTGGCCCGCCACCCGCTCTTCCAGGTGGCCCTGCTGCTGGAGGGCCGGGGCGAGTCCGCACCGCTCGCCGCGGCCGGACTGGACGCCTCCGTGGAATCCTCCGCCGGGACGGTCGCCAAGTTCGACCTGAGCGTGGGCCTCGGCGAGTCCTTCGACGCGGACGGCGAGCCCGCCGGCCTGGAGTGCGCGATCGACTTCGCCACCGACCTCTTCGACCGGGAGACGGTCGAGGCGATCGCCGTCCGCTTCGGCCGGCTGCTGGCGGCGGTGGCCGCCCGGCCCGAGCTGCCGATCGGCCGGGTGGAGCTGCTGTCGGCCGAGGAGCGCGCCGCGCTCCCGGTGGCCGGCGGCGCCCTGCCGGCCGAGGTCCCGCTGGTCCCCGCCGCCTTCGCGGCCCAGGCCGCCCGCACTCCGGAGGCCGTCGCGCTGGTCTGCGGCGACACCCGGCTGACCTTCGCCGAGCTGAACGCCCGCGCCAACCGGCTCGCCCACCACCTGATCGGGCGGGGCATCGGCCCCGAGTCCGTGGTCGCCCTCGCCCTGCCGCGCTCGGCCGGGAGCGTGATCGCGACCCTGGCCGTGCTCAAGGCCGGCGCGGCCTACCTGCCGCTGGACGCCGACCACCCGGCCGACCGCACCGCCCGTACCCTCGCCGACGCGGCCCCCGCCCTGGTCCTCACCGACGACGGCTGGCCCGCGCCCGAGGCACTGGCCGGCACCCCCGCCCTGGCCCTCGCCGAGGCCGCCGGCCCGGACACCGACCCGGCCCCGCGGGCCTCGGCCGACCACGCCGCCTACCTGATCTACACCTCCGGCTCCACCGGCCGCCCCAAGGGCGTCGTCGTCCAGCACGGCAGCCTCGCCGCCCTGCTGGCCGTCCACCGCGCCGGGCCGATCGCCGCCGCCGAGGCCGCGCACGGCCGACTGCGCGTCGCGCTCACCGCCTCGCTCTGCTTCGACGGATCGCTGGAGAGCCTGCTCTGGCTGTTCGCCGGGCACGAACTGCACCTGATCGGCGACGACCTGCGCCGCGACCCGGCCGCCCTGGTCCGGTACGTGCGCGCGGAGGGCGTCGGCGTCATGGACGTCACCCCCTCCTACGCCGAGCAACTCCTCGCCGAGGGCCTGCTGGAGGGCGCCGCACCGGCCGTCCTGGTCCTGGGCGGCGAGGCCGTCGGCCAGCAGCTCTGGACGGGCCTGCGCGCGGCACCGGGCACCACCACCTACAACCTGTACGGCCCGACCGAGGCCACCGTCTACGCCCTCGGCCGGCCGCTCGGCGCGGCGGAGCGCCCCGGGCTCGGCGGCCCGATCGCCGGCGCGCGGGCGTACGTCCTCGACGAGCACCTCAACCCCGTCCCGGCCGGTGTGCCGGGGGAGCTGTACCTCGCCGGACCGGGCCTGGCCCGCGGCTACCTGGGCCGGCCGGGCCTGACGGCGGAGCGCTTCGTCGCCAGCCCCTTCGAGCCGGGCGTGCGGATGTACCGCACCGGGGACCTGGCCCGCCGCACCCGCGACGGCGGTGTGGAGTACCTGGGCCGCACCGACCACCAGGTGAAGATCCGCGGCTTCCGGATCGAACTCGGCGAGATCGAGCACGTGCTGACGCTCCACCCGCGGGTGCACCAGGCCGCCGTCCTGCCCGACGCGGACGGGCTGCGCCTGGTCGCCTACGTCGTCACCGACGGCCCGCTCGACCCCGCCGACCTGCGCGCCTTCACGTCCGGCCACCTGCCCGGCTACATGCTGCCCGCGGCCGTCGTCCCGCTGCCCGCGCTGCCGCTCACCGGCAGCGGCAAGCTCGACCGGACGGCGCTGCCCGCGCCGGACTTCGGGCAGCTCACCGGCGGCCGCGACGCCCGGACGCCGCGGGAGGAGCTCCTCTGCGCGCTGTTCGCCGAGACCCTCGGCCTGGAGCGCGTCGGCATCGACGACGACTTCTTCGACCTCGGCGGCCACTCCCTGCTCGCCATGAAGCTGCTCGCCAGGGTCCGCACCGCGCTCGGCGCGGACCCCGGCATGCGGGCGCTGTTCGAGGCCCCGACCGTGGCCGGGCTCGCCCGACGGCTCGACCACGGCCCGGCGGCCGACGCGCTGGACGTCCTGCTGCCGCTGCGCGCCGGCGGCGAGCGGGCCCCGCTGTTCTGCGTCCACCCGGCGGCGGGCATCAGCTGGGTCTACTCCGGGCTGCTGCGCCACCTCGGCCCCGAGCAGCCGGTGTACGGCCTCCAGGCCCGCGGCCTGCACGGCGACGCACCGGCGAGCGTCGCCGAGATCGCCGAGGACTACGTGCGGCAGATCCGCGCGGTGCGCCCCGACGGCCCGTACCACCTGCTGGGGTGGTCCTTCGGCGCGGTGGTCGCGCAGGAGATGGCCGTACGGCTGCGGGCCGAGGGTGCCGAGGTCGGCCTGCTGGCCCTGCTCGACGGCGCCCCCGCGGCGGCGCGCACCGGCGGCGCCCCGCCCGTCGAGGCCGCCGACACCTTCGCCGAGTTGCTGCACTCGCTCGGCTACGACCCGGCGGACGGCCGGGGCCTCGCCGAGCTGCGGGCCGTGCTGGGGGAGGCGGTGGCGGTGCTGCCGGAGGTCTTCGACCGGCACCGCAAGCTGATGGCCGAGCACGTGCCCACCCGCTACCGGGGGGACGCCGTCTTCTTCGGGGCGACCACCGGCAAGCCCGCCGACTGGCCGTACGAGCAGGCCTGGCGCCCGTACCTGGACGGCCGGATCGAGAGCCACCGCCTCGACTGCGCCCACGGCGAGCTGACCCAGCCGGAACCCCTGGCACGGATCGCCGCCGTGCTGGCCGAGACGCTGCACACCGAGAAGCCGGGAGCGTGACCCGCCATGACCACCACCGTCCCGATCGAGTCACCGGCGCCGCCGCAGCGGCCGCGCAGTCGGTGGGGCTTGTGGGCCCAGGGGGACTTCCGCCGGCTCTGGATCGGTGAGACCACCAGCACCCTCGGCACGGCCGTCGGCAGCGTGGCGCTGTCCCTGGTGGCCGTGGTGACCCTGGGCGCGGGGCCCTTCGCGGTGGGCGTGATCAACGCCGCCGCCTGGCTGCCCTGGCTGTTCCTCGGCCTGCCGGCCGGCGCCTGGGTGGACCGCTGGCCCCGGCTGCGGGTGATGCTGGTCTGCGACCTGCTGCTGCTCCTGTTCTTCGGCAGCGTTCCGGCGGCCGCGTGGCTGGGGGCGCTCTCCCTCGCCCAGCTGGTGGTGGTGGCCCTGCTGACCGGGGCGGTGAAGGTGTTCTTCTCCACCGCCTACGGGGCGGTGCTGCCCACCCTGGTGGCCAGGGCCGACCTGCTGGAGGCCAACGTCAAGCTGCGCTCCGGGGCCTCGGCGGCGGAGATCGCCGGCCCCGGCGCGGCCGGGCTGCTCGCGCAGGCCTTCGGCGCCGCCAGCGGGATGCTCGCCGACTCGCTCACCTACCTGGTGTCGGCGCTCTGCCTGCGGCGGATCAGGACGGAGGAGCGCCCCCCGCCGGTGTCCGAGCGGCGCGGCCTGCCGCGCGAGATCGGCGAGGGCGTCCGCTTCCTGCTGCGCGATCCCTACCTGCGCACGTTCGCCTGCTTCGCGGCGGTCGGCAACCTGGGGCTGAACGGCATCCAGGCGGTGCAGACGGTCTTCCTGGTGCGCAGCGTGGGGATCGAACCGGGCGCGGTGGGCGGGGTGTTCGCGCTGGTGAGCGTCGGCGGACTGGCCGGCGCGATGCTGGCCGGGCGGATCGCCCGCCGACTGGGCACCGCGCGCGCCCTGCTGGTCTGCGAGCTGGTGGTCGCGCCCTTCATCCTGCTGCTGCCGCTGGCGGGCGAGCGGCTGCCGCTGGTGGTCAGCGCGCTCGCCTGGGCGGTCGCGGTCTGCGGCGTGGTGGCGGGCAACGTCCTGGCCGGCAGCTTCTCCCAGGCCTACTGCCCGCCCGAGCTGATCGGCCGGATCCGGGCGAGTTCCGCGACCCTCAACTACAGCGCGATCCCGGTGGGCGCCCTGCTCGGCGGCTGGCTCGGTGAGGTGATCGGCGCCCGCAGCACCATCTGGCTGATGGCGGGCGTGCTGCTCTCGGCCGGCCTGGTGCTGCTGGCGAGCCCGCTGCGCGGTCTGCGCGACTTCCCGACCCGGCCGTCGGACCCCGCCGCCTGACCGCCCCGACCCACCCCGACGACTTCCCGACCCGCCCTCACCCGGAGGACCCCGATGACCCCGATGGCCCCGATGACCCCGCCCGCCCGGACCGCCCGCCCGCGCCACTACCTGATGTGCCGTCCCACCTACTTCGAGGTCAGCTACGCGATCAACCCGTGGATGGACCCCGCCAAGCCGGTGGACACCGACCTCGCCGTCACCCAGTGGGAGCAGCTGTACGCCCTCTACGGCGAGCTCGGCCACCGGGTCGACCTGATCGACCCGCTGCCCGGCCTGCCCGACATGGTCTACGCGGCCAACGGCGCCACCGTGGTGGACGGCAAGGTGCTCGGCGCGCGCTTCCGCAACGCCGAGCGGGCCGCCGAGGGCCCGGCCTACCTGGAGTGGTTCCGCGCCCGGGGCTTCGAGACGCTCGACCCCGAGCACGTCAACGAGGGCGAGGGGGACCTGCTGCTGACGGCCGGGTACGTGCTGGCCGGGCGGGGCTTCCGCAGCGTGGCGGAGGGGCACGCGGAGGCCCAGGAGTTCTTCGGCCGGCCGGTGATCGGGCTGGAGCTGGTCGACCCGCGCTACTACCACCTGGACACCGCGCTCGCCGTGCTCGACGGCGACGAGATCATGTACAACCCGCAGGCCTTCTCGGCCGGCAGCCGTGCCGTACTGCGCCGGCTGTTCCCGGACGCGCTGCTGGTGGACGGCGGGGACGCGGCGGTGTTCGGCCTCAACGCGGTGAGCGACGGTCTGCACGTGGTGCTGCCGGAGGCGGCCGTGGGCCTGGCCGCTCGGCTGCGCGAGCGCGGCTTCCGGCCGATCGGGATGGACCTCAGCGAGCTGCTCAAGGGCGGCGGCAGCGTGAAGTGCTGCACCCTGGAGATCCGTTCGGTGGACTGAGACGTGCCGCCGCCGGGCACCGGTGATCAATGGTGATCACCGGTGCTCGGCTGTAGATCGGCCGTTGACCGCTCCTGGCCAGACTGGTGCCACACCACGACGGAACACCTTCCCCCCGGGGAAGCGAGCCAAGGGAGCACCAGAGATGACGCAGCGTCCGGCCACCGCCCGCACCCGCCTTCGGCTGTTCACGGTCGGCCTCGGGGTGGTCGTCGCCCTGGGCGCCGGCCTCTCCGCCACGGTCGCGGTGGCGGAGACGGCCGGCACCGGGACGGCGACGGTGGTGAGCGGCGACGCGACGCCGACGGCCACCCCGACCCCGACCCCGACCAGCACCGGTCACGGCAGCACCGGCGACTGGAACAGCACCGGCTCCTGAGCAGGCCGGCTCCCGAACTCAGTGGTCCCTGGACGCAGCGACCCCTGAACGTACCGGCTCCTGAACGTACCGGCTCCTGAACGCACCGGCTCCTGAGAGAGCCGGAACCGGGCGCAGGATCGATTCCTCAGCAGCCCGACGACAGCCGGTCGGCGGCCCGCCATCCCTCCGGGACGGACGGAGTCGACGCAGCCGACGCAGCCGAGGCAGCCGACGCGGCCGCAGCCTCCGGCCGGGGCAGCAGCCCCGCCACCTCCTCCGCCTCCGGCAGCCCCAGCCGGACGAAGATCCGATGCGCCTCGCGCAGCCGGCCGCACGCCTCGGCCTCCCGCCCGAGATCGGACAGCGTCCGCCCCAGCACCAGCAGCGCATGGCCCTGGTCCCGCTCGGCGCCCAGCTCCTCGCACAGCTCCAGCGCCTGCCCGGCGTGCTCCAGCGCCTCGTCCGTCCGGCCCAGCGAGCGCAGACTGTCCGCCATCCGGTAGCGGGCGTGCGCGGCCCGGGCCCGCAGACCGGCCGCCGACGCCACCGTCAGGCACTCGCCGAACCAGGTGACCGCCTCCTCGTGCCGCCCCAGCCCGTGCAGCGCCAGCCCCAGCACGTACAGCGTGTACGCCCGGCCCGGATCGTCGTGCCGGGTCCGCAGCTCGGCCAGCACCTCGTGGCAGATCGGCACCGCCTCGGCTGCCCGCCCGCTGCGCACCCGGGCCAGCGCGGCGTTGACCGTCGTCACCAGTGCCCCGGAGCGGTGGCCCAGTTCGCGGGCCAGCAGCAGTGCCTCGTCGTAGTGCCGGACGGCCTCGTCGTAGCGGCTGAGGAACTGGCAGACCAGGCCGAGGTCGTTCAGCGCCTGGCGCAGGATCACCGTGTCGCCGGCCGAGCGGGAGGCGTCCACCGCCAGCCGGGAGGCCGCCTCGGCCTCCTCCAGCCGGGTGGTGGCCAGGGCGACGTTGCCGCGCAGGAAGTGCGCGCGACCAGCTGCCCGGTGGTCGGCGCGGTGGACCGCGGCGGCGGCCAGGGCCTCCGCGGTGGTGGCCAGCTGACGGCTGGGCGGGGCGAGGACGAACGGCGTGAGCGCGATCAGCAGGTCGATCGCGGCGCGCAGCGGCTCCGGTGCCGGGCCGTCAGCCGGGGATGCGGGGGAGCCCGGACCGGAGGCTTCGTCGTCCGCGAGGGTCCAGGCCGCCACCTGCGCGGCCAGCGCGATCGCCCCGGAACCCTCCGCCTCGGCCCAGGCCCGCGCCCCGTCCGGGCCGTCCAGCGCCACGCCCGCGCTGCGGGCGGGCCCGAGCGCGCCGGCCGCCGGATCCCCGGGGACGGCGTGCTGGAAGGCCGTGCACGCGGTGGCCAGCAGGTGGTCGAGCATCCGGTCGCGGGCCGCCACGGCCGCGCCGGGATCGTCCGGGCGGCGCCGGGCGAACGCCCGCAGCAGGTCGTGGAAGCGGTAGCGGCCGGGGAAGGGCGACTCCATCATCGCCACGTCCACCAGGGCCTCCAGCAGGTCCTCGGCGTCGTACTCGTCCAGGTCCAGCAGGGCGGCCGCGGCCTGCAGCCCGAGGTCCGGGCCGTCCACCGAGGCGGCCAGCCGGAACGCCCGGGCCTGGGCGGGCGTCAACTGGCGGTAGCTCAGTTCGAAGGCGGCCGCCACCTCCAGGTCGCCGATGCGCAGCTCGTCGATCCGCCGTCGCTCGACGGCCAGCCGGCGGCCCAGCGTCTGCACCGTCCAGCTCGGCCGGGCGGCCAGCCTGGCCGCCACGATCCGCACCGCGAGCGGGAGGTGGCCGCAGACCAGCAGCAGCTCCCGGGCGGCCTCCTCCTCGGCGGCCAGCCGTTCGGCGCCGATGGTGCGGCCCAGCAGTTCGAGCGCCTCCTCGGGCTCGAAGACGCCGAGGTCGGCCTGGACGGTCGCGGGCAGACCGGAGAGCCGGGTGCGGCTGGTGGTGAGCACGGCGCAGCCGACCGCGCCCGGCAGCAGCGGTCTGATCTGCGCGGTGTCGTGGACGTTGTCGAGCACCAGCAGCAGCCGCCGGCCGTCCACCGCCGAGCGGAACAGGGCCGAGCGGGCGTCCAGGCCGTCCGGCACCGCGTCGGCCGGCACGCCGAGCGCCACCAGGAAGCCGCTGAGCACCGCCTCCGGGTCGGCCGGGGTGGCGTCGGCGCCCCGCAGGTCGACGTAGAGCTGGCCGTCCGGGTAGGCCTCGCGCACCCGGTGGGCGACGTGCAGGGCCAGCGCGGTCTTGCCGACCCCGCCCATGCCGACCACGGTCGCGATCGCCAGCGCCTGCTGGCCCGGCGCGCCGAGGGCCCCGCCCAGCCGTTCCACCAGCGCCGTACGGCCGGTGAAGTCGGCCGCGTCGGGCGGGAGCTGGGCCGGTCTGGGGGCGGGCGCGGTGGTCCCGGCCGGGGCGGCGGGTGCGTCCGGGAGCGCGGGGCCGGCGGCCGGCTCCGGTGACGCGGAACCGGGCGCGGCCGGCTCCGCCGGGCCGGCCACGGATGCGGCGGGGGCGAGCGCGCCGGCCGGGGCCGGGGCGGCGAGCGTCGGGTCGCCCTCCAGGATCCGCTGGTGCAGCAGGTCCAGTTCCACCCCGGGCGCCACGCCGAGCTCGGCGAGGAACAGCTGACGCACGCCGCGGAACACCGCCAGCGCGTCCGCCTGCCGCCCGGCCTGGTACAGCGCGCGCATCAGCAGCCCGTACGCCCGTTCGTGCAGCGGGTGCTCGGTGGTCAGCGAGGTCAGCTCCGGGATGCACCGGGAGTGGCGGCCCAGCGCCAGGTCCAGGGCGATCCGCTCCTCCAGCAGGGTCAGCCGCAGCTCCTGGAGCCGCTGGCGCTGGCGCTGGGCGAACGGGCCGGGGATGCCCGCCAGCGGCTCGCCCTGCCACAGCTCCAGCGCCTGGTTCAGCAGGTCCCGCGCCTGCTGCGGCTCCCCGGCGGCCGCCGTGCGCTCGGCCTGCGCCGCCAGCTCCTCCGCCTGCGCCGCGTCCACCGCGAGCTTGGGCAGCACCAGCCGGTAGCCGTCCCCGACCGAGGTCAGCACGGTCGGCGCGTCCGGCTCCTCGCCGTGCAGGACCTTGCGCCACCGCCAGGCGTAGGTGCGCACCGTCGTCATCGCGGTGCCCGGGGGCTCCTCACCCCACAGGGCGTCGATCAGGTCGGTGGCGCTCGCACCGTGGCCGGGCCGCAGCAGCAGTACCGCCAGCATCGCCTGCTGCTGGGGGCTGCCCACCTTCAGCGCGGTCGCGCCGCGCTGCGCCCGCATCAGTCCCAGCACCGAGAACCGGAAATCGTCCATGCCTGCACCTGCCCGCCTCATGTGCTAGCCCCCGCCCGCACGTGCCGCCCCCCGATGTGATGAGCCCCTATCAACCCATGGCACCCGGCGGGATGTCGAGAGATCGTCGAACCGGTGGTGATCCGGCGTTGATCGGCCGTCCTCACAATCGGTGGTGCGGCGCCCGCGGTCGGCCCGGCACCGACCGCCGGACCCGCCACGTCCCCGGTCGCCCGGCCGCCGTCCGGGCGGCCACCACGGACCTCGGAGGCGGACGCCCATGAACACCGACCTGCTCCACCGGCTGCTCGACGTCGATCCGGTCGCCGGACCGGTCGAGCTGCTCCACCGCGCTCGGGGCGAGCGCCACCTCCCGTACCTGGTGCTCGCCGCGCTCGACCGGGAGGGCGTCCGGATGGGCCGGCACGCCCGGGCCGAGCTGCGGCGCGCCCGCGACCGGGCCGAGTGTTACGCGGGCGTCGCCCGGGACCTCGCCGACGCCACCGGCGTCCGGCCGATCCGCGACCTCCCGCTGGCCGGCTACTACCCGCCGGGCCTGCCCCGGCCGCTGGCCGAGCTCAGCCTGGTCGGCCCCACCGAGGCCTCGCTCTGGCAGGCCGTCAACCGGCTGGTCACCGATCACCCGGTGGAGTCGGTCGAGGTCAGCCTGCTCGGCGAGCGCCCCCGGCACACGGCCGTCACCCTGCGCTGGCCCGCCGAGGACCCGCTGCTCGACCCCTGGTACCAGGTGCGGGTGTCGACCGCCGCGCTCGCCGGCGACCTCGCCACCGTCCCGGTCCGCCCCTACCTGGCCGCCGACGACCACGTGGAATGCCTGATCGCCCTCGCCGAGGAGGGGCTCGGACGCACCTTCCTCGCGGGCGACGTGATCGACGTGGCCCAGCTCGCCGGGCAGCCCTTCGACCCCGTCGAGACCGCCGCGGTGGTCGCCGCCTACCGGCTCGCCCCGGAGGCCGCCGCCCTGCTCGACCTCGCCGCCGAGCACGTGCCGCTCGGCTCCCTGCGGGACGTGCGCACCGTCCTGGAGGCCGAGGTCGCCCCCGAACTCCACCGCCGCCGGGGCCCCGCCGGCCGGCCCCGCCCGCGCCACGGCACCCTGCTGCGCCGCACCGTCATCCGGCACCAGTGGGACGAGGCCCTGCTGCTCCCGGCCGGCGACGCGACCCTGCTGCTCACCCCCGTCGCCGACTACCTGCTCGGCCCCGAGGGCACCCGGCCGACGGCCCCCGAGCGCGCCGCCGCGCTGGCCGCCCTGCGCGCCTGGGACGCCACCGCCCCCGGCCGCCCGGACCGGGCCGCGTACACCGGCTGACGGAGCCGAGCCGCCGTCGAGCCGTCCCCGTGGGCCGCGGTCGAGCGTGGGGGGGGGGCTTGCCGACCGGCCCGGGGAGTCTTGTATCGTTCCTGGCGAATCATCCAGAGGGGTGGAGGGACCGGCCCTACGAAGCCCCGGCAACTCCCCGTTCGACCCGGCGTCCGAAGTACGCGCCGTGCCGTCCGGGATCAGTGCCAACTCCGGCCTGTCGCCACCCTGGCGCGGGAAAGATGAGGAGACACGGTGCTCTCTGTGCTGTCCTTCGCCCGGGCGCTTCCCGCCCCGGCTCTTTCGCGTACCCGTCTCGTGCCCGGCGCAGGCAATCGGCCGACTTCCCCGGCCCGTCCTCGCTGATCACACCCCCGGCTCCCCGCCCGGAGCCGCCGTGAGCAGCCCCCACCCGCTGCTCCCGGCCTCGAGACTGGAGTACCCCACCCATGGAGAACACGAGCGGCGTCGGCGTGCTCGACAAGGTCACCTCGATCCTCGGCACCCTGGAGGCCGGGCCCGCCACCCTCGGCGGCCTGGTCGCGGCCACCGGCATGGCGCGGCCCACCGCCCACCGGCTGGCCGTCGCACTCGAACACCACCGCCTGGTCAGCCGGGACGTGAACGGCCGGTTCATGCTCGGCCCCCGGCTCGCCGAGCTCGCCACGGCCGCCGGCGAGGACCGGCTGCTGGCCGCGGCCGGTTCGGTCCTCACCCAGCTGCGCGACATCACCGGCGAGAGCGCCCAGCTCTACCGGCGGCAGGGCGAGGTGCGGATCTGCGTGGCCGCCGCCGAGCGCCTCACCGGCCTGCGCGACACCGTTCCGGTGGGCGTCACCCTCCCCATGAAGGTCGGCGCCGCCGCCCAGATCCTGCTCGCCTGGGAGGAGCCGGAGCGCCTCCACCGCGGCCTCCAGGGCGCCCGCTTCACCGCCACCGCCCTGAGCGGCGTACGGCGCCGGGGCTGGGCCCAGTCCGTCGGCGAGCGCGAGGTCGGGGTCGCCTCCGTCTCCGCGCCCGTCCGCGGCCAGTCCAACCGGGTGGTCGCGGCCGTCACGGTCTCCGGACCGATCGAACGCCTCAGCCGCCACCCCGGCGCCCACCTCTCCCAGGCCGTCGTCGAGGCCGCCCACCGGCTCACCGAGGCCCTGCGCCACCCGTGAGCGGCGCCCCCGAGCGCCACCCGTGAGAAGAGCTCCGGGCCCTGGGTCGCATCCTCCGCGCGACCCAGGGCCCGGTGACACGGTCTCAGACCCGGGGCAGCAGGACGGCGCGGCGGGGGCGGGGTATCCGGCTGATCACCGCGCCGATCAGGGTGCCGATCGACACCCCGAAGACCGCCGAAACGGCCGTCAGCACCGACTGCGCGCCGTTGCCGACCTCGATCTGCGCGGTGTGCAGCAGGCCGAAGGAGCCCGGCACCACGATCCAGAACGCGGGGAGGTAGAGGACCTGCCAGAGCGGACCGCCCGGCAGCCAGTGCACCAGGGTGGCCGCGGCCGCGGCGGTGACCGCACCGGCCAGGCCGCCGACCGCCGCGCCGTGCGCCGACCCCACCACCACCTGGGCCGTGACGCTCACCGCGATCACCACGACGATCCACGGCACGGCCGAGGGCGGGGTGTTCACGTTGACCACCACGCCGGCCACCGCGAGCGCCAGCCCCAGCGCGATCACCCACCAGCTCGGCCGGGCGACCTGCACGTCGGCCAGCGCGGTGGCCGGCATGCCGGTCGCGGTCGCCGCCGCGGCCACTCCGGCGAGGAACAGCGCCAGCTGCACCGCGCCGGACACCAGCCGGGCCGTACCCGCGCTGGCCGCCCCCGCGGCGATCTCCGACAGCCCGGTGACGAGCAGCCCGCCCGGCAGCAGGATCGCCAGCGTGGCGACGATGGTCCGCAGCGAGCCCTCCAGCAGCGAGGCCCGGGCGAGCGAGAGGACCAGCAGCGCCACCAGGAACCCGGCGGTGACGGGCAGCAGCGGTCGCAGGTACGGCAGCCGCCGGGCGAGCACGGTCAGCCCCACGACGATCAGTGAGCCGAGCCCGGCCGCCAGCACGTTCGCCGCCACCGGCTGGAGGAAGAGGCAGACCCCCACCCCGACCGGCAGCGCCCCGAGGTCCGACACCCACGCGGGCCGGCGGGCCGGCGTCCGCCGGATCGCGTCCAGCTCGGCGAGCGCCTGCGGCCCGTCGAGTTCGCCCGCCCGCAGCCGGTGCACCAGGTGGAGGACGTCGGCCGTCTGCTCGAACCGCAGTGCGCCGCCGACCGGCTGGAACCGGGTGGCGTCCTCCGGCCCCAGCGCGACGAAGAGCCCGTTGGTCAGGGCGGCGACCCGTACCTCCGGGGCCCCCAACGCCCGCCCCAGCCAGTGGAGTTCCTCCTCGACGTCATGGACGGGCAGGCCACCGCCCAGCAGGGCTTCGCCCAGTTCGAGCAGCAGGCGGCGGAGCGGGTCGGGCGGGGCATCGGTGACCCGGACCAGGGAAGACGTGCTTGACATGGCAGGTATCGTCCCATCCCGCCCGAATCGGTCCGACTGTGCCCCGGTCTGTTCGGTTTCCCGCCGCGTTCCGACCGGCCGGTGACGGAGGCCGGCCCGGGGAGACGAGCGCGTTCCAGGACACGAGCGCGCCCCGCCCCGCTGTCCACCTTCGGGCAGTAGCATCCCTTTCGACCTCTTTGGGATGCTTTCCGGTGAATCGGCGACCGGTCCGACCACGCGCGGGAGGACCGTCCGCCGGCGTTGGGGGAGATGTGACCGTCGTCGCCGCCGTGGCCCGCTCCACCCGGGTCCGGCCGCTGACCGCCGCCGACCTACTGGCGGACGCCGCCGCCCGGGCCGGGCTCTGGGAACTGCTCGCCGAACGGGCGCACGGCGCTCCGGAGGCGGTCGCGGTGCTGCTGACCCCGGGCGCGTCCGCGTACGGCGATCCGGCGACCGCCGTCAGCGCCGCCCTGGTGGAGCACCTGATCGACCTGCTGCACGACCGCGGCTACCGCGACGTCACCGTCGGCGCCGCCCGCTGCGGCCCCGACACCTGGCTGGCCGGCCTCGGGCTCCGCCAGGCCTGCCGCCGGCTCGGTTACGGCGGACACACCCCGCGGGGCAACGCCTACCGCCTCGTGGACCTCTCCGAGGACGTCGAGCCGGCCGACTTCCCCGACAGTGCCGTCCTGCACGGCAGCGGCATGGCCCGAAGCTGGCTCGAGGCGGGCTTCCGGATCAACATCGCCAAGAACAGCACCCACCCCGAGTTCGGCTATGCCCTGTGCCTGGCCAACCTGTTCGGCGTCCTCCCCCAGGGCGACAAGCACCACCACTACCGCGCCCGGCGCGACGGCGCCGAGGTCATCGTCGACCTGCTGCGCTCCTACCCGCCCGACTTCCACCTCATCGACGCCGTGGTGAGCAGCCACGGCTGCGCCGGCTCGCAGGTCGGCCGGCCACTGCGGACGGACACCGTGATCGCCGCACCGGACGGTGTGCTCGCGGACGTGGTCGGGTCCCTGTTGATGGGCGTCGACCCGGTCTCCTCGCCGCTCAACGCCCGAGTGCTCGGCGACCGCGGCCTGCCGGACGCCTACCGGATCGACGGCGACCTGACGCCCTACCCAGGCTGGCGTAACCCGCCGAGATCCCTGGTCGAGGCGGTGCGCCGGCTCGCCCCCGACGGCCGGGCCCACCGGCTGTTCAGCATCGCCGCCTGGCACGTCGCCCCGGGCGCGGCGGAGGTCACCGACCCGGCCCTCGCCCGGCTCTCCCGCCTCCTCACCTCGCTGATCCGCGCTGCCGACGTGAACCCGGCCGCCGCCGCCACCCTGTGCGCGATGGTCGGCGCCGCGGCCTCGGCCTCCTCCACCGTCCGCGCCTGGCGGACCGGGAACGCCAAGGACGGCCTGCGCCGCCGGGACGTCTCCCTCGCCGTCGACCCCGACGTCTACACCCACGAGGACTTCGACCGGATCACCGACCTGCTGCGGCCGCTGGAGACGGTCATCGACGCGCTGCCCCCGGACGCCTGGCAGATGCGCTGGCAGCACGTCGGCCACTCGATCCTGTTCGGCTGCGAGCGCACCGTCCACGCGCCCTACCGGGAGTTCGTCCGGCGCGTCGACATCAGCCGGTCCATCAGCTACATGACCGACTACCTCGGCGGACGGCTCCACGTGGTGACCCGCGACGCCCAGGGCAGGCCCACCCGCCAGATCGAACGCAACCTGTACCTGGCGCAGCCGAACTACCTGGCGTACTACGGCGGCCCGCCCATCGACGTCTGCAAGCTGGAGTCGGTGGACTACCGGGAACAGCGGCAGCGGATCTCCTGGCGCACCGTCCGCAGCCCCAACGGCTCCGCCGCGTACGACGACGGCTCCGTGACCTTCCTCCCCGCCGACGACGGCGACCGCACCCGGATCGTGATCCGGGTGCGCCAGCGCTTCACCCTGCCGCTGACCTGGCAGGTGATCCGCCCCGACACCCGGCCCAAGCTCAGGGACCCGCTCGTCCAGGACTCCTACCAGCGCTTCTTCACCCGCACCCTGGACAACTTCGAGGCCCAGTACGAGGGGCGCCCCTACCGGATCGGCCGGCCCTGGGAGGAGTTCGACGACCTGGAGGCCGCTGAACTGCCCACCCAGCGGCTGACCGAGGCCGCCCGGATGGTGCGCACCGTCGCCGCCCAGGCCCTGAGCCAGACCCTCACCGCGCCGGCCCCACCCGGACGCCTGGGACCGGACGGCTTCTGGCACGTCGCGCCCGGCGACATCCCCACCCGCTCCCCCCTCCTGGACGAGCTCCGCGAGTCGCTGCGCCCCGCGGTGGCCGGCTTCTGGCAGGGCCTGCGTGAGGCCGCCGCCAGGGACCGGCGGTCGAGGCCGGCCCCGTGAGGGCCTGCGTCACCGGCGCCAGCGGGCTCGTCGGGTCCCAGGTGGTGCGCGCGCTGCGCGCCGCCGACCACGAGGCGCGGGCACTGGTGCGCCGCAGCAGCGATCTCCGCCAGCTGCACGGCCTGGACGTGCCGCTGGTCAACGCTGACCTGCGCGACCCGCTCAGCCTGCAGCCCGCCTTCGAGGGTTGCGACACGGTCTTCCACTGCGCCGCCGTGTTCGCCTACTGGGACACCAGCCGGGAGGAACTGGCCCGCGCCAACGTCGAGGGCACCTGCGAGGTGCTGCGGGCGGCGGCCGGGGCCGGGGTCCGGCGGGTCGTGGTGACCTCCTCCTCCATCACCTGCGGCTCCTCGGGCGGACCGGTCGCCCGGGACGAGGAGCGGATGCCCGGAGAGGAGTACCTGCCGGACTACTTCGTCACCAAACTGGAGCAGGAGAGGACGGCGTTTGCCCTGGGTGCCGAACTCGGCCTGGAGGTGGTGGCGGCCTGCCCGACCATCGTGGTCGGCGGGCCCGACTGGCGACTGGTGCCCAGCAACGCGCTGATCACCCGGTACCTGGCCGACTCGCTGCGAACCACCTACCCGGGCGGCTGCAACATCGTCTCCGTTCGGGACGTCGCGGCCGGACACGTGCTGCTCGCCGAGCGCGGCCTGCCCGGGGAGCGCTACCTGCTCGGCGGCGAGAACTGGGCCTGGCGGACCATCCACCAGACCGTCTCCGAGCTGTGCGGCACCCGCGGACCGTGGGCCACCGCCAGCCACACCGGCGCGTACCTGGCGGCGACGCTGGGGGAGATCCGCGCGGTGCTGACCGCCCGGGCGCCGGCGACCACCCGGGCGGAGGCCCGGACCATGGGGCGCTTCTACTGGTACCGGCACGACAAGGCCGCGGGCCTCGGCTACCGGCCGAGGCCCGCGCGGCAGGCGCTGGTGGAGGCGCTCGGCTGGCTGCTCACCAGCCCGCACCTGTCGGACCGGGTCAGGTCCGGGCTGCGGCCGCACCCGGAGGTGACGGCCGCGCGGGAGCTGCTGCCCCGGTCGCTGGAGGACGGGGAGGGGGAGGGCTGACCGTCACTGCTTCGGGCTCTTGGAACGGGAGGGTTTGGCGGCCGTGCCGCCGTCGGTCGGGGCGTCGTCGGTCGTGTCACCGTTCGTCGGAGTGCTGTCGGCCGGGGCGCGGAAGGCCGGGCCGTCATCGTCCGTGGCGGGAGCGACGTCGCGGCCCCGCGCGGCCCGGCGGAGGTGGTCACGCAGGCGTTCCTCGTGTTCCCGGGTGACCTCCGCGACCCGCTGGGCGTAGTCGATGCCGAGCCCGCTCAGCTCCAGGGCGAACCTCAGGTCCTCGTCCGCGACGAATTTCCAGTACTCGCTGTAGACCTCGCCCCAGGCGAGCCTGCCGGTGGCCAGGCCGGCCGTCATCTCCGCCCAGTCGCCCCACATCGTGGTCTGGAGCTCGGCGATGTTGGCGGCGGTGGACCGCAGGTGTTCCCAGCCCGCCTGGAGTTCGTCGTTCAGCTGCTCGGGGGTCTCGGGACTCATGGCCACTCCTCAGTTCGGGTTCCCGGCGTCGGCCGGCCGGGGGCTCAGCAGCGTGCTGTGGTGGAACCCCAGACGGGGGTCGGTCCAGACGGGGAGGTCGGGGACGTGGGCGCGCAGCTCCGGCATCGCGACCCGCAGCCGGACGGTGTTGGCCGGGTAGTCGTACACCGTGATTGTGTTGAGCCCCCGGTTGGCGGTGAACAGCAGGGACTGGTCGGCGGAGAGCTGGCAGGCGTAGACCCCGTCGACCAGCGTGCCCCGGGTGACCCGCAGGGCGCCGAGGAAGTGCTTGCTGCTCGGGCCGGGCGAGCCCCGGGTGAAGGCGTCGGCGACCTGCCGCGCCGCCTGCCGGGCCGATCGCAACTGCCATGACAGATCCGGGCGTTGGTCGATCACCCGGGAGGTGGCGAAGTCGGCGAGGTCGATCATCACGATGGTGCTGCTGCCGCCGTTGCAGTAGATCAGCTCGCGGTCGGAGACACAGACGTCCGAGTTGATGTGCGCGGGGAAGGACTGGCCGGCGGCCCAGTGCCGCAGGATCTGCCCGGTCTCGGCGTCGATCTCGTAGACGTACTCCTTGAAGTAGGCCATCGCCCACTCGTGCCAGTCACGGCCCTCCTGGGGGAGGACGCGGAAGGAGAGCGCGTAGAAGCGCTCGTCGCTTGGGTGGCAGGCCACGTGCCAGCAGGTCGTCGGCAGGCGCACCCGCCGGGCGACGCGCTTCTCCAGGTCGAAGATGCCGACCTCGGCGGCCTCGCCCCGGCCGGGGTGGTCCATGCCGCCGTAGACGAGGTAGCGGCCGGAGGCGGTGCGCTTCATGGCGTGCGGGAGCTTCAGCAGGTGGTCGCCGATGCGCTGGGCCTCGGTGGGGCGGTCGAGGTCCATCAGCCACAGGCCGTCGCCGATCGCGGTGATGCCGTGGGTGGCGTCCAGCCAGACCATGTGGGTGCTGCTCTTGATGGCGGCGTCGGGGGGCTCGAACCGCAGGGTGGAGACGCGTTCGCTCTCGTCCAGGGACTGCACGTCGTAGAAGAGGAGTTGCTGCCCCGCGTTGCCGAGGAACCCGAACCGGTGGTCGGGGGTGATGCTGACGGCGTGGCCGCCCGCGACGCCGTCGTAATACTGGATCCGGTAGGCGTACTCCCCGCTGTCGGGGTCGTAGCGGAAGACGCAGACGCCGGCCGCGCCCTCCAGACCGTTCAGACCGTTCCCGTCCAGGGCGATGTGGAAGGCGTAGGGGTATGTTCCCATGTTCTCCAGGCCTCCACTGATCATCGTACGAGCGGCACGGTTTGATCGCATGCGGTGCGTACCGATTGTGGCACGGCGGGTGTTCGCGGGGCCGCCTTGTGAGGTGCGTGTGCGATCCATGTGTGCGAGCCTGATGGAGGGGTCTGTAGCCGCTCCATTGCGTTCGGTGACTACGCCCTCTATCAGTCCAAATCCCTTGCAGGAAGGCAGGTCGATCTCCATGATGCCTGCAGAACCGACGGCAACGCTGACGCGCGTCGAACCGCTGGACGTGAAGGCCGTGACGGCGGTGGCCATCTCGCAGGAAAGCGCCCCGATCGGCTCCACCAGCAGCAATGGGTTTCATATTTTCACCATCTCGCTGCACGTGGACCCGCAGGCCGGTGAATACAAGCCGGGGAAGCTGCACTACGAGTTCAAGGCCCCGACCGGCTGGAAGTGGGTCGATTGGGCAAGTTACTACTACTACGACGAGCAGAACTACAAAACCACCGTGCCCAAGGTCCTCCAGACGGACACCTCCACGGCAGGGATGCTCGCGTTCGACCTCGACAGTCACCTGAACTCGGGCGCGGGCAACGACGTCACCCGCCTCTGCTTCACCCTGATGGTCATTCCGGTGGCGGGGACCGCTCCCAAGAGGTACGACGACGGGAGCGCGACCGTCACCGGTGGTTCCGACTCGAAGCTCCTCCCGAAGCCGATCATCCTCACGGGCATCACCACCTAGTGGCTCGCTGAGCAGTCGAAGCTCGCGCCGGCGGTGCGGATCCGATCCGGATCCGCACCGCCGGCGGCTGTCACGGGCGGACGGTGAGCACCAGCTTGCCCGTGACCCGGCCCGTTTCGCCCTCGGCGTGCGCCTCGGCGGCCTCGGCGAGCGGGTAGGTGCCGGAGACGTGTACGCGCAGCTGCCCGGACTCGGCGAGGGCGGCGATCGCGGCCATGCCCGCCTGGTCGTGCTCGACCAGCAGGGTCTTGGCGGTCACGCCAAGCTCGGCGGCGCGTTCGGCCAGGCCGTCCAGGCCCTGGGGCAGGATCGACACCAGGACGCCGCCGGGCCGGAGCGTCTCCAGGGAGCGCAGCCGCTCCTCCCCGCCGAGCGGGTCGAGGACCACGTCGACGTCGCGGGCCTCCTGGACGAAGTCGGCGGTGCGGTAGTCGACGACCTCGTCCGCGCCCAGGCTCCGGACGAAGTCGTGCTTGGCGGCGGAGGCGGTGCCGATGACGTACGCGCCGCGCGCCTTGGCGATCTGCACGGCGACGTGCCCCACGCCGCCGGCCGCCGCGTGCACCAGGACCCGCTGCCCCGGCCGGACGTCGGCCGTGTCGACGAGGGCCTGCCAGGCGGTGAGCGCCACCAGCGGGAGCGCGCCCGCCTCGACGTGGCTCAATGCGGCGGGCTTGGGCACGAAGGCCCGGGCGGGGCCGGTGACGTACTCGGCGTGCGAGCCGGCGCCGTACGGGTACGGCAGCATGCCGAAGACCTCGTCGCCGGGGGCGAAGAGCGAGACGCCCATGCCGACCGCCTCGACGACGCCGGAGACGTCCCAGCCGAGCGTGAACGGGGGCTCGCCGAGAAAGATGCGGCGGTCGCGGTGCTTCCAGTCGGTGGGGTTGACCCCGGCGGCGTGGACGGCGACGAGGATCTGCCCGACGCCGGGCGCGGGCCGTTCGACCTCGGCCTCGTGGAGGACGTCCGGGGCGCCGAAGGTGGTCTGGGTGATGGCTCGCATCGTGTTCGTGGTCATGGATCAAGCGTGCGGGCGCGGCCCTGACCTGCGAAATGGCAAGATTGCCAAAGACCGATAGGATCGTGCCATGGCTGTGACGGAACCCCTTGCCCTCGCCGACCGGCCGCCGCACCGCGTGGTCGTGCTCGCCCTCGACGGCGTCTACCCCTTCGAACTGGGCATCCCCAACCGGGTCTTCCCCGGGGTGCCGGGGGCGTACGAGGTGGTGACCTGCGCGGCGACGGACGATCGGACGGTCGCCACCGACGCCGACTTCACCATCACCGTCGGGCACGGTCCCGAGGCGCTGGAGAGCGCCGACACGGTCGTCATCCCGCCCTACGCCCTGCACCGCGTCACCGCCGACCTGCCGGAGGCCGACCGCGCGGCCCTCGCCCGGATCCGCCCCGGCGCCCGGATCGTCTCCATCTGCACCGGCGCGTTCGCGCTGGCCGCCGCCGGCCTGCTCGACGGGCGCCCCGCCACCACCCACTGGGCGCTGGCGCCGACGTTCCGCCGGATGTACCCCCACATCGCCCTGGACGCCGACGTGCTGTTCATCGACGACGGCGACATCCTCACCTCGGCGGGCGCCGCCTCCGGCCTCGACGTGTGCCTGCACCTGGTGCGCACCGACCACGGCAGCGCCGTCGCCAACAAGGTCGCCAGGAACTGCGTGGTGCCGCCCTGGCGGGAGGGCGGCCAGGCCCAGTACATCGAACAGCCGGTGCCTCCGGAGGGCGCCAACGGCACCGCCGCGACCCAGGCCTGGGCCCTGGAACACCTCGACCGCCCGCTCGCCCTGCGGGAGTTGGCCGCGCACGCCCGGATGAGCCCGCGCACCTTCGCCCGCCGCTTCCAGGAGGAGACGGGCACCAGCCCGGGCCGCTGGCTGATCCAGCAGCGGCTGCACCGCGCCCGCCACCTGCTGGAGAGCAGCGACCTCCCGGTCGACCGCATCGCCACCGAGATCGGCTTCGCCACCGGCGCCTCACTGCGGCAGCACCTGCACGCCGCGATCGGGGTGTCACCCCAGGCCTACCGCAGCACCTTCCGGGGCCAGAGCGGCACCCCGGCCCGGACCTGAACGGCCGGGCCGGGGTGCGCCGCTCGGGCCCGACCGCCCGCCGGACTCAGCGCACCACCCAGAGCTGCGCCGTGGTGCCGTTGCACGGCTGCTGACGCACCTCGCGCCGACTGCCCGACGGCGCGCCCGCGTCCTGGAGGCACAGGCCGGTCGCCCGGTTCTTGATCAGGAGCACCCCGCTGGCCTGGGCGACGTGCTCCCAGCGCTGGCCCTGGCTGTAGTTGCAGCGGCGCTGGACGACGGTGGCGCCCGCGTCCATGCCGGTCGGTTCGAGACAGAGACCGGAGTTCGCCGCCTTCATGTCGGTGGACGTCTCGCCGAGGTAGGTGTCCGTCCAGAACGACTGGTTCGAGGCGAGCTTGCAGTCGAACTCCTGGAGCAGCGCGCCCTCGGAGGTGGAGGCGCCGCGGACGTCGAGGCACTTGTTGGCATTGGCGAGGTTCTCGTAGCGGTGCTGCACCGGATCGGCCTGGGCGGGGGCGGCCAGCGCGGTGGCGGCGGCGAGCACCGTGCCGGCGACGACCAGGGAGCGCAGGACCACGGAACGGACGACGGACTGACGGGTGGAACGCATGACGGGTTCACTCCTCACCAGGGGCGGGGCGCCACCCTGGGGCGCCCTCGCTCGTCAGTCTCACGAACCGGCGCGGCCGCTCCCAAGACCCTTCGGGTTCCATCGAATCCGGGCGTCCGCCGGCTGCGGAGCGCCACGATCCGGTCAGAGCCGGGCAATGCCGCCGCGCGCCGGACCCGCCGGTCTACGGTGGGCGGAAGGCCGCAGGGGCGCAGGGCTCGCGGGGACCGGAGGGCCGGGACGGCAGCCGCAACCCCACGGGAGCCTCCCGACGCGAGGAGCAGGATTGCTGCGCATCCACTTCACTCACGACGACCTGACCAGGGTTCGGATCGCGCGGGCACCCGACCCGCTCGCCGAGACGGTCCTGAGCCTGTCCCTGGTGCAGACCCGCGGCGTGGGCGGCGTGGCGTTGGACGGGTGGCGCAGCCGGACCCGCAGGCTCCTGGGTCCCGACTCGCGGCTGCTGTTCGAGCTGGCGACCGCCGCCGGGGCGGCCGAGGCCCCGGAGGCCTTCCTCCACGCCGACGCCACCACCCTGGCGGACAGCCTCGACCACACCTGGTCGCTGCCCGGCCGGCTGTGGGCGGCGGACCTGCGGATCCTGGAACGCGTGCGGCCGAGGGTGCCCCGCTGGGTCCGGGAGGTGCACCGGGGCGACCGCGAATGGCGCGCGGTGGTCGGCCGCGGCCTGCGCAAGTACCACTCCGTCGCGATCGCCCCGTACTGGTCCCAACTGCTCGCCGCCGCGCACACCGAGCGCACCGCGCGGGCGCTGCTCGCGGCGGACTCCGGGCTGGACGGCCTGCTCGGCTCGCTGCACCCGGACATCCGGTGGCGGTCGCCGGTGCTGGAACTGCCCTGCCCCGTCGACGCGGACCTGCGGCTGCGGGGCACCGGCATCGTGCTCGCGCCCACGTTCTTCTGGCCCGAACCCATGGCGATGACCGACAACCGCGGCCCCGAGCACCCCCTCGTGCTCCACTACCCGCTGGCCCGCGACCTCGCCACCTACCGGTCGGTCTGGGCCCCGGCCGCCGCGGAGGAACCGGGCGGCGCGCTCGTCGCCCTGCTCGGCGCCACCCGCGCCCGCACCCTGCGGGCGGCGGCCGACCCCGCGGGCACCGCCGAACTCGCCCGCCGCACCGGCACCTCGCCCGCCACCGCCAGCCACCACGCCACCGTTTTGCGGGCGGCGGGCCTGCTCACCACCGAACGCGCCGGCCCCGGCGTCCGCCACACCCTCACCCCCCTCGGCGAGGCCCTGCTCCGGAGCCGCCCCTGAACCGGGCGGGCCACCGGAACCGCCGCCGCCCGGGTCGTGGTCGGCGTTCACCTGCGTGAACCGGCGCGCGGGCTCTACGGTGTCCGCAGCGATGTGACGGTGGAACAGATGTGGACAGGGGTGGATCTGGTGGACGTTCCTCTGGCGGATGCGGTGGCGGCGGTCCGGGACGAGCTGCTCGCGGCGGCGGCCCGGGTCGGGGACGACCCCGGGGTGGTGTTCGCGGTCGGGCCGGTGGAGATGGAGTTCGAGGTCGAGCTGCGTGCCGACGCGAAGGCCAAGGCCGGGTTCAAGCTGTGGGCCGTGGGCGCCGAGACCGAGGCCGGGCTCTCCCGCGGGCGCACCCACCGGGTCTCCTTCACCCTCACCCCGCAGCGCCCGGACGGCGGGGACGTCCTGGTGAACTCCGCGAAGCCGCGCCCCGTCGGCCCCGGCGACACCTCCGGGCGCATCGACGGCTGAACGGGGCCCGGCCGCCGGGCGGTCGGGCGGCGGTCGGGCGGTCGGGCGGTCGCGCAGGAGCCGGCGGGGCAGGAGGGGCAGGGGTGGAGCGGGGACGGCTGGCCGGGGTGAACGGACCCGGCGGGTCGGGGTCGGGATCGGGGTACGCGGTGGGCGGGCGGCTGGTGCTGACGTCGGCCCATGTCACCGGTCCGACCGGCAGCGAGGTCCAGGTGTTCCACCCGGGCGGCAGCGGTACGGCGCCCGGGCGGGTGGTCTGGCGGGGCACGCCCGGGGGTCGGGACGACGCCGCCCTGGTCCTCGTCGACCCGGACCCGTCCTGGCAGCCGCCCACGGGCGCGGTGCGCTGGGGCCGCACGGTCACCGACCGGCCCGGCACGGAGTGCGAGACCTGGGGCCTGCCGGACGTGGCCCAGCGCGACGGTCGGGCGGCCGAGGCGGAGCAGCTGCTCGGAACGCTGAACCCGGGCAGCGGGTTCGTCGGCAACCAGTACGTGGTGAACCTGCGCCAGCACCGCCCGGAGCGTCCCGCGGCCGGGGCATCGGCTGGGACATCGGCCGGGGCATCGGCTGGGACGTCGGCTTGGGGAGGGCTGTCGGGGGCGGCCGTGTTCGCCGGCCGGGTGGTGATCGGCGTCGTCTCCGCCGACCGTGCCCACTACGCCGGCGGACAGCTGAACGCCGTGCCCGCCTACGTCCTCCACCACGACCCCGCCTTCCGCGCCGCACTCGCCGACCACGGCGCGGGAGCCCACAACGGCCTGGAGGCGGTGGAGTTCCAGCACCTCGCCGACCGTGTCCTCGGCCATGCCGCCCAGGGCGCCGCGCCCACGGTGGCGGCGCTGCTCCAGGCGCGGCGCCAGGTCGTGCCCTTCCACGGCCGACAGGAGCTGCTGGACGAGTTGCGGGCGTGGTGCGCGCGGGGCGGATTCGGCGCGTGGCTGCTGCACGGGCCGGGCGGCCAGGGCAAGACCCGCCTCGCCCACCACCTGGCCGTCCGACTCGCCGCCGACGGCTGGGCGGTGCTGTGGCCGAAGGAGAGCGCCACGGCCGAGCAGGTGGCGGAGCTGCGCCACACGGCGAAGCCGTTGCTGGTCGTCCTCGACTACGCCGAGACCCGTACCGGGCAGATCCAGGCACTCGTCGAGGCCGCCGCCGAGCACCCGGGCAGCACGCCGTTCAAGGTCCTGCTGCTCGCCCGCACCGGCGGGGACTGGTGGCGCCAGGTCCTCACCGCCGATGCGACGGTCGAGGAGCACCTCGCGAACGCACCCAGCCGGATGCTGGCCCCGCTGCAGGACGATCCCGGTCAGCGGGCCGACTGGTACCGCGACGCCGCCCGGGCCCTGGCCGCCGCGCTGCCCCTGGTCGACGGCATGGCCGGACGGGACTGGCCGGCGGCCGCAGCCTTGTTACCGACACCTCCGCGGCTGGACCAGGACGCGTACGGCAACGCCCTCACCCTCCACATGACCGCCCTCGCCGACCTCCTGGACACGGAACCCGGCGGTGCGGAGCCCGCCTCGGGGGAAGCCGAGACGGTGGAGGACCGGCTGCTCACCCACGAACGCCGGTACTGGCGCAACGGCGCGGCCGCCCTCGGCCTCGTCCCGACATTGAGCACGGCCACCCTGGAAACCGCGCTCGCCGCCGCCCACCTGACCGGCGCCGCCGACCGCGAGGACGCGGACCGGCTGTGGCGACGGCTGCCCGCCCTCGCCGACCAGCCCCGCGACCGCCGCAACCGCGTCACCGCCTGGCTCGCCGCCCTCTACCCCGCCACCTCGCCGGGCGGACCGCCGTGGGGCACGCTGCAACCCGACCGCCTCGCCGAACGCCACATCGGCCACGTGCTCAGCGATGACCCGGCCCTCGCCGACCAACTCCTGGACGGTGCCCACGAATCCCAGGCCGCACAACTCCTCACCGTCTACAGCCGCGCCGCCGCCCACCCCGTGTTCCAGCAACTCGACACCCGGCTCACCGACCTGTGCGTCCGCCGCCACGAGGAACTGGCCGCGCACATCGTCACCATCGCCACCCGCACCGACCATCCCGCACCGCTCACCACCGCCCTCGACGCCGTCATCACGGACCCCACCGCTACCTTCGATGGTTTGATCGCGCTTTATAAACTGTTTCCCCGTGCAAGCCATCGTCTGGTCAGTGCCGCTGCTCAGCTGGCCCTCAATGTCACCAACCACTGCCGTGTGTTGGCCCAGATCAACCCAGGCGCCTATCTGCCCAACCTTGCCAGCTGTCTGGACAACCTCGCGGTTCGGCTGGGGAATGCGGGTCGGCATGAGGAGGGCTTGGCTGCCGTCCAAGAGGCTGTTGAACTTCGTCGATCCCTAGCCGAGGTCAATCGTGACGTTCACATGCCGAACCTCGCCGGCTCTCTCAGTATTCTCGCGAGCCGGTTGGGTGATGTGGGTCGACGTGAGGAGGGCTTGGCTGCCGTCCAAGAGGCTGTTGAACTTCGTCGATCCCTAGCCCAGGCCGGTCCCGACGTTCACATGCCCGACCTAGCGCTGACACTCAACAACCTGGCCAATCGATTGGGTGATGTGGGTCGATGTGAGGAGGGCCTGGCTGCCATCCAGGAGTCTGTCGAAATCCGTCGAGCCCTGGCGCAGGTCAACTCTGATGCCTATCTCCCCAACCTTGCGCTGACACTCAACAACCTGGCCGTTCGGTTGGGTGATGTGGGTCGACGTGAGGAGGGCCTGGCTGCCATCCAGGAGTCTGTCGAAATCCGTCGAGCCCTGGCCCAGGCCAATCCCGACGCCTATCTCCCCAACCTTGCCAGCTCCCTCAATAACCTGGCCGTTCAGTTGGGCAGGCTGGGTCGGCGTGAGGAAGGCCTGGCAGCCATCCAAGAAGCTGTTGAACTCCGTCGCGCCCTGACTGATGCCAATCCCGAGGCTCACCTCCCCAACCTCGGCGCGTCACTCCATAACCTCGCGAACCGCTTGAGCGATGTGGGTCGGCGCGAGGAGGGCCTGGCAGCCATCCAAGAAGCTGTCGATATCCGTCGAGCCCTGGCCGAGGCCAGTCCCGACGCTCATGTGCCCAACCTCGCCGGTTCTCTCAACAATCTCGCCGTTCGGTTGGGCAGGCTGGGTCGGCGTGAGGAAGGCCTGGCGGCCGCCCGCGAAGCCGTCAGCTACATCCGAGACCGGGCTCAGGCCAGTCCGTCTCTCTTCGAATCCCTCCTTCAACTGTCGCTGGAGACTGAGGCCTGGCTCGAAGGGATGAAGCCGTAGCACGTCACGTCTTGTCCGGAGCTGGGACGGATGGCGCCGTCCCGAGCCGGTCCTGAACGGCGCCACCGGAACCCGCCACCGGACTGCGCGGGAAGTCGGCCGGGTCGACTTCCCACGCAGGGCGCCGGGCCGGCTCAGGCGTGGAGGGTGACGTTGGGCAGCGGGTGGCCCTCTGTGTCGAACAACGCGGCGCCGCAGTCGCAGTGTTCGTCGGCCAGGGTCTCGGTCGGGGGCAGTTCCCAGACCAGCATCTGGGAGCAGTCCGGGCAGTTCAGGCTGACCAGGGTCTCCTCGGGCTCCGAGCCCCAGGGCCGGACCGGGAGGCCCTCGTGCAGCAACCCGGCTGGCTCGTGCCCGCCCGTCGGCGCGACCAGCAGCCCGTAGGTGTCGGTGCCGTCCTCCCATACCAGGAGCGTGCAGCCGAGATCGGCCAGCACACCGGAGAGGTGGTCGAGTTGGCGGACCGGGAGGTCGCCCCGGCGCAGGGTCGCATGGTCCTCGGCCGCCCGGTGGACGGTATCCGTGTCGACGCCGACCGGTTCCGCCCCGAAGGCCCGTACCCGGTCGGCCACGAACGCCGCCAGCTGGCCCGGGTGGTCCTCGCCGGTCCAGTCCATGGTGAACATCACCTGGTCGATCCGGACTCCCCGTGCCCGTTCGTCGGGGGTCAGGACCAGCTCTTCCAGCTTCTCCGGGTTCTCCAGCTCCGTCACGGCGATCACGCTATCAACCTGCCGGGCGAGGCCGTTGGCCGCCTTCCGGTTCCACCGATCGGGCACCGGAGGGGCGTTGGCAGTCCTGGCGTGTCGTTCCCGCTTCGGCGCAGGGGAGTTGACCATAGGATCGAAGCGGTCGTACACGGGGGGAAACGATGAAGCTTGTCTCGCTGCGCCGCCATGCCGTCGTTCCGGCCGCCGTGGGGCTGGCGCTGGCCGGGCTGGTCTCCTGCACGGCGTCCACGCACGCCGGCCCGGCCTCGTCCGCCGCCGTCCAGCGGCGCCCGGTCAAGCTGCTGCCGCTCTCCGAGCACGCGGCCGGCCTGGAGGGGATCCGGGCCATTGCGGACACCCCTCCCAAGGGCCGCGAGTGGGTCCGCTACCGGGACGAGGGTGGCAGGGACTGGTACTTCTGGCCCCTCGCCGGCGGCCGGTTCTGTGTCGGGCGGGTCGAGGACGGCGCCACCCGGGAGGTCGGCTGCCCGACCGACCTCCTTCCCACGCACCGCACGCCCGCCCTCAACCCGTTCTACGGCCAGTCGAGTTTGTCCGGCGGCCGTTGGGTGGCCTTCCTCTATGCCGACCAGGAGGAGCTCCTGGATGTCACCTGCGACGGCCGCCCGCTCACCGTTGACCGCATCGCCGACTTCCCGACCTCCTACGGCCGACGGACGCTCTACGCCGTCAGGGCTCCGTGGCTCGTCCATGGCGTCCTGCATGCCCGGGTACGCCTCGCGGACGGCAGCACGATGCCGGACGAGGTGGTTCTCGGGAGCGTCGACGGCAGGGCGCTGGGTTCCTACGAACACGTCTGTGCCTGAGCGGGTGTTCTGCGGCCTTCGCCGTGAGCCGGCCTGAGCCGGCCCTGAGCCGACCGCGCCGCCGGAACGACCGGCGCCGGGTCGGTGAGGTGAACGGTCGAGCGGGCTCACGTCCGGCGATCCGGGGGAGCGCAGGAAGTCGGCGGGGCCGACTTCCTGCGCAGAGGGGGAGCCGGAGCCCGGCCGCGTGCCCGCCGGGACGGCGTGTCAGACCAGGGCGAGCCGGTCCACCAGCAGCTCCACCCGCCACTCGGCGTGTTCCGGCGGCAGCCGTCCGGCCCGGGTCAGGGTGGCCAGCCCGTGCAGGGCGGCCCAGAACGTCTCGGTGAACAGCCCCGGGTGGACGCCGTCGCCGGCGACCTCGCCGAGGCTCTCCAGCAGGGCGGCGAAGGCGTCCTTCAGCGGCTCCGGGGTGTCCTCGTGCGCGAACGCCAGGCCGCCGTCGAGCTGGAACATGGCGTCGTAGACCGCCGGGTTGCGTTCGGCGTAGTCGAGGTAGGCGCGGGCGAGCGCGGTGACCCGGGCGCGGGGGCCGTCCGCGGCGGAGGTCGCGGCCCGCACCGCCGCGGCCATCTCGGCGGCTCCCTCGAGGGCGACGGCGCCGATGATCTCGCGCTTGCCGCGGAAATGGCTGTAGAGGACGGGCTGGCTGTACTCGATGCGCTCGGCGAGCCGGCGGGTGGTGACCGCGTCCCAGCCCTGCTGCTCGGCGAGTTCGCGGGCCGTGGCCACGATGAGACGTTCGCGGTCCGCCCGTTCGCGCTGCTTGCGTTCCTGTACCGACATGACTTGATCCTAGCACTGCTAGACAATCGAGCGGCGGCAGTACTAGCGTTGCCTCATCAGCTAGCAGCGCTAGATTCCAGGGGGAGTCGCCATGCTCAACGCACTTCAGGTCTTCACCACCGTCTTCGTCGGCCTGATGGTGGGGGTGGAGTTCTCCGTCGCCTTCGTCATGAACCGGATCTTCGACGCACTCCCCGAGGACAGCGGCCAGCTCGGCCGCGCCCACGGGGGCCGGATGCTCGGCGCCGTGATGCCGGTCTGGTACATCACCTCGCTCGTCCTCAGCGCCGTCTGGGCCGTCGCCGGGTGGCACAACCCCGGCGCCGGCCTCGTCGTCACCGCCGGCGCGCTGCTGATCACCAGCGTGATCATGTCGGTGCTGCTGCTCGTCCCGATCAACAACCAGGGCAAGACGTGGACCCCCGAGAACCGGCCCGCCGACTGGAAGCAGCAGATGAACCGCTGGGACCGCTTCCACTACGCCCGCGTCGCCGTCATCGTCGCCGCCTTCACCCTGCTGGTCGCCGCCCTCGCCTGAGCCCGCGGGCGACACCTCGCGGGCAAGGGCGGTTGTCAGGGCACGCGCTACGGTCGACTCATGACCAGTAGCAGGCAGCCCGACCTGGACGAGATCGAGGCGCGCTTCGTCGCGCTCGTCGAGGCGCGGACGAGCCGGGACGCCGTCGACCGATGGGCGGCGCGATGGATCACCGATGACGATCTCGCCTGGGACGACCTGTCCCGATGGGCACTCGAACTCCTCCACGGCATCGACCTGCCGGCCGGCCCCGAGGGCGGCTTCCTCCACGACGACGAACAGGTGCGGGGCTGGCTCGACGAGCTCCGGAGGCGCCGGGCCCACCCGGGCGACTGAACGGGTGCGGGTCCGTGGCATCGACGGCGAGGAGGACGGACGCCCGCTGCGGATCGGCCGCGGGGGCGCCGGTCCGCCGATGCCCGAAGGGAGCGAGCCCGAAGTCGCCTTCCGCCCGGACGGGTTCGGGCCGCTGATGCGGCATCAGTCGGAGTTCTCCCAGACGAGAACCCCGGGACCGTCGGGCGTCACCACCGGGACCCATGCCTCGTCGACCTCCGACAGGCGGGACTCGTCGAGCACCAGTGGTGTGGGGAGCGGGTCATCGCGGTTCGCGGAGCCGTAGACGTGGAAGCCGACCGCGGCCCTCAGCCGGTCGAGCAGGCCGGCCGGCCAGTCCAGGCGCCTTGACCCGTGTCCTTTCAGTTCACCGGCGAAGATCTCCTTCAGGTCGTCGTCCAGGCCCCGCCCGAGCAGGGGGATCAGGTAGCCCTCCTGCTGGTACTGGACGCAGCCGTATCCTCCGCCTTGGTTCTGGTAGATCACGCCGGTCGGCGCGGCCACGATGACGAACATCCAGCCCTGATTCGACCCGCTGCCAACCGGGTCCAGGAAGATGTACCGCTTGTCGCCGTCTGCGTCAGTCATGCTCAGGAGCGTCGCACAGAACGACCGGGTGCCGTCCGGTGCACAGGAAGTCGGCGGGTCCGACTTCCTGTGCGGGGTGGGAGGCGGCTACGCCGGCAGCTCGTGGCCGATCGCCCGCAGGACGTCGGCGAGCCAGGTCAGGTGGTAGCTCAGCACGCGGTCCGGGTCGGCGAGTACGTCCTTCAGGTGCTGCCAGGATTCCGAGTGCTGTCCGATCGTGAGGTCGTCCGGCTCCCGGGTGACGTCGTAGAGATCGTTCGGGGGGATGGACCAGAAGTAGTCCTTGTCCAGGACGACGGTGTCGCTGCCTGTGGAGGCTTCCACATGGCGGAGCAACAGGTCGAACGATCTGCGCAGCTCGGCGAGGGACACGGACATGGGGTCATCAGTCATGATCACCATCATGCGGGAGCGGTGAGGGTGCGCAGGAAGTCGGCGGGGTCGACTTCCTGCGCGCGGCGCGGCGGGGGTTCAGGGGTGGCGGGTGGCTTGGGTGCGGCAGTGGGTGAGGGCGTACTTGAGGCGGGGGTCGGGGTTGGGGGTGGTGGTGAGGAGTTCGCCGGCGGTGACGAGGGCGGTCCAGTAGGTGGTGGGGTTGCCGGTGCGGGGGAGGGGGTGGGCGGCGGCGAGGGAGAGGTAGGCGGTGGTGAGGTTGCCGGTGGTGAACCAGCGCTGGAGGCCGTGTTGGTGGCCGGGGCGGATGCCTCCCATGGCGTCGATGGCGGTGAGGAAGTGTTCGACGATCGCGAGTTCGGTGTCGGTGAGGGAGACGGGGACGTCGAAGACGCCGAGGGCTTCGAGGAGTTCGCCGGTGTCGGTTTCGGTGCCGGGGCGGGGGTGGGCGAGGAGGGCGTCGTGGCAGTCGTCGAGGCGGCGGGTGGTCTCGGCGAGCGGGATGCCGAGGGCCAGGCAGACCGCCCGGGCGGCAGGCAACGGTGTGCGGGTGCGGCGGGCGAGGAGGGCGTACGTCTCGGCGGGGGTCCGGCCGCGGGAGAGGGCGTGCCGGGCCAGGGTGGTGAGGTGCATGGGGAGTTCGGGCTTTCAGACGGCGACGATCGTGAGGGTGGGGGCGGGGGCGGGGGCGACGAGCGCCCAGATGTACTTGCCGATGCCGCCGGGGCGGTCGGCGCAGCCCCAGCGCTCGGCGAGTTCGTTGACGAGGAACAGGCCTCGGCCGTGTTCGTCGTCGGGGGCTGGGGTGCGGAGGACGGGACGGCCGGAGCCGGCGTCGTGGATCTCCAGCCGCAGGCGGGAGTTGACGAGGGCGAAGCGGACTTCGATGTGCCGGTCGTCGGGCGCGTCGGAGTGCTGGACGGCGTTGGCGAAGAGTTCGCCGAGGAGCAGCTCGGCGGTGTCCGAGTAGCGCTCGCCGGAGGGGAGGCCGGAGAGGTAGGCGCGGAGCAGGTAGCGAGCCAGGGGCGTGGACTCGACCTGGGAGTCGAGACGCGCGACGAACATGCGGGGGCAGCGGTGGGTTTTGAGCATGGGGGGAGCACCTCAAGAGGGCGGAGGGGGCGTGCGACAGGAGCGCGTATCATCACGCTGCGCATGCAGATGATTGCGTTCCGGTCTCAATGATCCGGCGATGGGACTACGGTTGCGACTAAATCGGAGTGCGGGGATCCGCAGCACCTGAGGGGAGTCGGGATGTCACATCGGCGCTTGGAGAACGGACTCACGTCGAGCCCGGCGGTGATGTTCGGCGAAGCGCTCCGGTTTGCGCGAGAGCAGGCGGGCTACACGCAGGAGGATCTGGGTAGGCTCCTTCACTGTCATCGAACGGTGATCACCCGATTCGAGAGTGGCAAGCGTTCGATGGACCGGGAGACCGTCGGGAAGGCCGACGAGGTGCTCGGTATGAGGGGCCTGCTCGTGCGGCTGTGGGAACGGGTGGACTGGCATGCGGACATCGAGCACCCGGACTGGTTCCAGAAGTACGTGGAACTGGAAGAGGAAGCGGCGGCGACCCGGGTGCTTCAGTACATGAGGATCAATGGCCTGTTGCAGTGCGAGGAGTATGCCTACGAGATCTTTCGTCTTGGCGATGCCCGAGATCACCCGCAGTGGTTGGCCGAGCGGGTGGCGACTCGGCTCAGTCGGCAGAAGCGGTACTTGGTCGATGATGGTCCGTCAATGATCGTTATCCTTCACGAGAGTGCGATCCGGAGCGTCATTGGCGGACCGGGTGTCATGAGGAAGCAGATGGAGCACCTACTCGCCGTTGGGGAACGGTCGAACGTGCTGATCCAGGTAGCGCCGTTCGCCTTCAGGGCCCGGAAGTCGCCAACGACATCCGTGGTACTGCTGGAGATGCCCGATGGTAAGGAGTGGGTCTACTCGGAGAGTCTGTACCGAGGACACTTCAGTGACGCTCCTTCGGTCGTGCAGCAGACTCGCCGGGACTTCGATCTTGTGCGCGGGGCTGTACTCTCGGTCGACGATTCCCATGCGCTGATCACCGAGGTAACGGAGGAATACCGCTATGCAGAACGTCGAGCTGAGCGGGGCGTTGTGGCGCAAGAGCAGCTACAGCGGGGACAACGCGGGCGAGTGCATCGAGGCGGCCCCTGGATTCCTCCCCGACCTCGTCCCCGTGCGTGACTCCAAGGACCCGCACGGCCCGGCGCTCGTCTTCCCGGCCGCCGCCTGGGACTCCTTCGTCGCCGCGATCCGGCACGGCGAGTTCCCGCTCCAAGGCTGACTGCCGCACGAGCGCGGGCCCGGTACGGTGGCGGTCTCCAGGAGTCTTCGGGACGTCGCACCTTCGACACGCCGGCGTCGACCCGTCTCCGGGAAACGGTAACGCAGGCGTGCGCGAGCCGACTTGGGTGCAGCTCCGCTGAAGTTCAGGGCTGAGCTGGGAGAACGCCGATAGGGGCTGTGCGCGGCCGCTTGTCTCTACCGCAGCACTGAGTAGACTCCACCGATCCCGTTACGGGACCGGTGGAGGGGGCGGCGGTGGATAGGGTTCTGGTCGCTGTCGGCGTGGTGCTGGTCATGGTGGGGCTTGCGGCGGTGGTCTTCACCGTGGGGAACCTGGTTGAGTTCCTGCGGTTGCGCGCCCTGGAGCGGCGTGGGGTCGAGGGCGAGGCGGTCTCCGTCCTCCAGGACTGGATGAACCGCAAATACCGCGTTCACTACCGGGTGTGCCTCCCCGAGGATGGCCGCGACGAGCGGTTCTACGAGCTCAGCGTCAAGGAGCCCGAGCCCATGGGCACCGTGTTCCCGGTGGTCTACGACCGGAAGAAGCCGAGCCGGGCGAAGCTCGGGACGCGAAAGGACATCGACTTCGCCACCGAGGGGCTGATCGTGAAGTTCGCCTGGGGCATCGGCGTGCCGTCGATCGCCCTCGGATCGCTGCTCATCCGGTTCTTCGACTCCTGACCGCCCATCGGCGGGAAGCCCGTTTGGGTACGGTTCGTTTCGAATGAAGCTGCCCAGCCGGCGAAACAGCGGGTCTGGGTCGGAAGCGAGGACGGACCGGGCTGGAACCTGCCGATCTGACCTCGATGCGCCGGGGAAACGGCTCAGGCGCCCAGGTGGGTGAGGAGCGTGTCGCCCGACGGGTAGGGGCGTTCGGCGGGGAGGAGGCCCCGGGCGGCGTCCAGCTCTCCGTTCCGCACGTGGGCGTGGATCGTGTGCGCGAGTTCGGTGACGTCGGCGATGGAGACGATCCACTCGTCCGCGTAGCGCCTGGTGGCCTCGCCGACGAGGCCGAGCTGCAGGGAGCGGTGGGGGAGCGGTTGCAGGCGCAGGCCGCGTTCCGGGGCCCCACTGGACGCGGGCCGGGGAGCGCCTCAACTCGCACTTCCAGGTGGCCTGTTCGGGGTGCAGCCCTGCTCGTAAGGTCACCGCCTCGTTTCACCGGCGGACCGGGGTGACGCCGTTCATGCCGAAGCGGGCGGAGCACTGCTCGCTGGACTGGTTGTTCGCGTTCCGGACGCAGATCCACATCGTGTAGCCGGAGACCGGGACGAAGCTCGTCTTCGCGGCGCCCCAGGAGGCGCCGAAGGTGTAGGCCATGCCGTCGCTGCGGAAGAGTTCGGCGACACAGCTCTGGTACAGGGAGGTGTTGAGCACGCCCGCGAGCGAGCCGGAGCCGTTGTCGTCCAGCCAGGCGGAGCAGGCGGCGTCGTTGCCGAGCCAACTGGTGTCCGCCTCGGAGCCCCTGACCTGTGCCGGGTCCTCGCTGCCGTTGATGCCGCTGATCGATGACGAGGTCGGGCTGGGAAAGGCTGCCGAGGGGGTGACGGAGGCCGTGCCCGGCGGGGTGCCCGGGCGTGGGCCGGGTTTGCCGGTGGAGAGGGCCGAGGGCTTCAGGCTCGGGGAGGGTGTCCCCGTCGTGCCGGCCGGGGCGGTCGACGGCGGAGGAGAGGGTTCGGCGGTGGCGGTGGCGGTGGCGGAGACCGGGGCACTGGGGCTCGCGGAGGGCCCGTACGTCGTCCCGGCCAAGGGCTCGGCGCTGACCGGGACACCGCCGGACACCTGCGTGTCGTGGTGCTGCGAGGAGGCGAACGGGTTGAGGACGAACGCCGCGACCGCGCCGAGGGCGATCGCCGCGGCGATCGGCAGCAGGACGAGGTGCTTGCGCCGGCGGGGAGGTGCTGTGAGGGCTGCGGTCCCGACGTCGGGTTCGGCAGCCGCGCTCGCATCCGGTGGCGGGACGGTCTCCAGCTTGCCGACCGGTGTCTCGGCGAAGGCACGTCGCGCGTCGATGCGTGACCCGACCTCGGGTGGCCAGGACGCGGTGGGGGCGAATCGGTGCGCGTGGGTCGCCAGGACGATCTCGTCGGCGGAGGGGCGTGCACCGGGGTCGGTAGCGAGACAGGGCGCGAGGAGCGCGGCGAGGTCGGCGTCCAGGGCGCGCAGCGGCTCCACGTCGGGGACGGCGCCGGGCGTGCGACCCGAGGCGGCGTGGAGCAGGAGCGCCGCGAGCGCGTAGACGTCCGCGGGCGCCGCCACGTCCTCCTCCCCGGCCTGCTGTTCCGGCGCCGAGAAGCCCGGCGTTCCGTAGCCGGCACCGCTCCGGGTGAGCCTCGCCTGGTCCGCGGCGCGCGCGATGCCGAAGTCGATCAGCTTCACGCCGTCGCACACCAGCATGACGTTGGCGGGCTTGATGTCGCGGTGCGCGATCCCGGACGCGTGCACGGCCCGCAGTTGAGCCGCCGTCCCGGCCAGCAGCAGCCACAGCGCTTCGGCGGGCAGCGGGCCGTGCAGCCGGACCGCCTCGTCCACCGTGAGCCCGGGGACGTACTCGGTGGCGAACCACGGGCGTTCCGCGGTGGAGTCGCTCGCCAGCACCCGCGGTCCGGTGCCGAACGGCACACGGTAGAGGATGCCGAGCTCCCGTTCGAAGCGCTCGCTGGAGACCAGCCGCGGCCGGACTAGCTTGACGGCGGCGTACCCCCTGTCCGAGATCCCGAGGTAGACCTCGCCCATGCCACCGGTGCCGAGGAGGCCGATGATGCCGAAACTGCCGATCTCCTGCGGATCGCCCGGGCCGAGTGGTTCGGCGATCATGCCGTCGATCGCGGCGGTTTGTCGGCGGATCGTGCTCACGGCGGGCAGGCTATCGATCAAGTGCTTGCGGGGCAACCGGAGTTGACAGCTCCTTGAGCCCGGTGCAGCGCACGCCCGCAGGAGGACCGGTCCTCTCGCTGCGCTCCTACACTGGCGCGATCCGAGACGGAGGTATGTGAGATGGCGTACGGAGACTTCCCACCCCAGCTGCTGCCGCCGGGCAGCCCTTCCGACCGGGTGCCCTCGGCGCCACCCGGAACGATCTTCGTGCTCGGCCCGGAGGGCGGCTACGCCGTGCCGCCGCGCCGGTACACCCTGCTGTTCGGGCGCGACCGCGAGGACGTCCACGTACCGGTCGGCGTCGACGACCCGACCGTCAGCCGTCGGCACGGCGTCTTCACCCGCGCCGACGCGGACGGCGACTGGTGGCTGGTCAACACCGGCAACCTGCCGATCGAACTGCCCGACGGCGTGCTGATGCTCACCGGCCACAAGCGCGTCATGGGGCCCGGATACACCCCACTGGTGATCAACTCGTCCAAGCGCCGGTCCCACCTCGTCGAGGTCCGCGTCGTCGACGGGGACGACCCGCACCCCCGCTCCACGAGCGGCGCCGAGACCGCGGCCCCCGAGACGGTCTACGTGCTCTCCCTGCAGGAGCGACTGGTGCTCACCGCGCTCGCCCGGCGCTACCTGGAGGGCCAGGACGCCTTCCCGCTCCCCTCGGCCTGGGAGGAAACCGCCCGGCTGGTCAACGCCTCGCCCCACGTGACTAAGTCCTGGACCCACAAGTCGGTCGCCAACACGGTCGAGGACGTACGCGAGCGGCTGCGCCGGCGGGGCGTGCGCGGACTGACGCGCGACGAGGTCGGCGAGCCGGTCGGATCGACGCTCAGCGTCAACCTGATCAGGGAGCTGCTGAGGACGGCGACGCTCAACGCCCAGGACCTGGAGCTGCTGGCCGACGACCGGGGGTGAACCGAGGACGGGACGCCTGCCCCGGTCGATCGTTCGACCGGGGCAGGCACGCGTTCGTCAGCGTTCCGCCTCGGACCCGGACCCGGACCCGGACCCGGGCTCGGGCTCGGGTGCGGTGTTGTAGGTGACGTGCATGGTGCCGTGCTCCACCGCGAAGACGGCGGCCTGATCCTCCGCCGAGTTCTGCTGGCGCGGGAGGGGTTGCGGCTGCTCGGGGTGGTTCGTCGTGTTCGTCACGTGGTTGTTGTCGCCCATGATGAAGGTGCCGGAGACGTCTCCGGTGTGGATGTCGCCGGGGGCGGATTCTGCAGGCATGGTCGGCCTCTCTCGGTCGGTCTCGTGGAGGGTCAGGCTCGGCAGTGGGCAAGCAGGCTTCGTGAGGCCGAGTTCATCGCGGCGGCCTCACTTGACTGGTCGACGTCCGCGGTGCGCGGGTTGATCCGATACGACCGGAGCTTGCTCTCCATCTGCTGAGCGGGGGTCAGCATGCCCTTGAGGTCGGATACCACGGATCTGTCCCGCGCCTGCGACATGGCTTCCCGCAGCGTGGACTCGATGGAGCGCAGGTCGTTGATGACGGCGTCGACGTCGGACTTCACCGTGCTGTCGGAGGGAACGGTGGACGTCCTCCCCGAGTTGTATGCGTTCATGGCGTTGTTGTACGAGGTGATCGCGCGGGCCGCGGTGGAGTTGTCGGCGCTGTACTGCCGGGTCTCTCGTTCCAGGGCCGGGACCACTGTTGCGCACACGGCATCGACGGAGCTCGTCGTGACGGCCGGAGCCGGGGCCGGCGGGTAGGGGGTGTGGACCGTCGGAGGCCGGACCGGCGGATAGGTGACTGGGGCTGTCGTGGCCCGGTCCGACTGCTTGGCGGCGTAGACCATGGCGCCGACACCGAGCACGGCTGCGAGGCCGACCACGCAGGCGACGACGAGGGCTACTCCGCCCTTGGCGGCCACCGCACCGGCGGTGGCTCCCACCGTGTGGGATGCGCCGGTCGTGGTGGTGTTCACGGCCTGCTTCGTCTGCGAGGCGGAGCCGTGTGCGCCCGAGAGGTCGATCTTCGGCGGTGTCGTCTGCGAGGCGGAGCCGTGTGGGCCCGAGAGGTCGATCTTCGGCGGTGTCGTCTGCGAGGCGGCTTGCGCGCCGGGCATGGGGGAGGACGGCAGGGGCGGTTGGGCGGACTGGGACAGGTCGATCACGTTCGGTGTGCTCGGCGGCTGCACGGTCGGCGGACCGACCACGGGGTGAGTCACCACCGGCGGGTTGACCACGGCGGGTGCCGGCGTGACCGGCGCGACCGGCGCAAGAGGAGCGATCGGCGCGACCGACGGCACGGCGCCGGTCACCGCCGTGGCGGCGGCCTGGTGGACCGCCGAGTGCGCCTGCAGGGCGGCGAGTTCCTGCCAGAGCACCCCCGCCTCCAGGACCAGGGCCGTCGTCAGCGCCGCCCGGCCGATCGCCTTGCGGCGGGTGCGCGCCTCCCGCAGGAAGAACTCCTCGCCCGCGCTGTCCCCCGCGCTCTTCGCGGCGGCCCAGCCGGCTCCGAGGAGGGTGCCCCAGGCGTCGAACTGCCGGGAGAGTGCCAGTTTCGGCGAGGCGGCCCGGGCCAGCTCCACGCCGAGCTGCGCCTGTCCGTTCCTCTCCGCTCCCAGCACCGCGACGTCCAGGGCCTGGAAGTGAGCCGCGACTTCGTCCGGGGTGGTCTCCCGCGACTCGACCCACGCGGTGAGCGCCCGGCAGAGCGGCCCGGCGGGGAACTGCGTCATCCGGCTCTTGAGCACGCACTCGGCGACGTCCGGCGGACACCCGTAGCCGGTTTCCGAGGCGACCAGCAGACCGTGCCGTACCAGGCCGTCGGCGAGCGCATCGGCGTCCGTGCGGCCGAGCAGGGCATTGAGCTGCCGTGCGGCCAACTCGGCGCCCGACAGCGAGCCGAGCAGGTGCAGCAGGTCACGCTCCTCCGGCTGGAGCCTGTTGAGCAGCGCGGGAAGCAGTGCGGGGAGGTCGGCGATGCCCGGCAGGCCCTTGCCGGTCGCGGCCGACAGGGCGATGCGCCGCAGGCGGAGCGGATTGCCGTGCAGGGCGTCGCACAGCGCCGTCACGGTCCGCGCTTCGTCGGGCCGCAACCCCCGGGCCAGGACGGTCTGCACCAGGCTCACCCCTGCGGGGGCCGTCAGTCCGTCGAGTCGGATCGCGTGTACGCCGGCGACCGCCGACCGCTGCTGCGAGGTGAAGACGAACGTGGACCGCTCGGCCAGGTCGAAGAGCCGGCTCAGGTCCTTCTCGTCGAGTCCCGCGTCGTCCAGGTAGATCCGCAGCCGCAGGGTCTTCAGGTGCTCCTTCAGCACCTCCAGCGACGGCTTGTAGTTCGGCGCGTCGAAGCTGATGTCGAAGATCGCCTGCGCGAGGTCGTCGGCCGTCCGTCCGCCGGCTTCGATGTAGGCCGCGCCCTCCGGACCGCGCGGCAAGGTGCGGGCGAGGTGGCGCAGCAACGCGCTCTTGCCGACCCCGGAGGTGCCCCAGATCTGCACCAACTGACGCTCTCCGACGGCCTGTTGCAGCGCCCGGACCTCCCGCTCCCGGCCGATCAGCGGATCGCCGGCGGAACGCGGCAGGTGGGTGATCGGCTGACGCTTGACCGGGTCCGGCGGAGGCCCCGCGTTCACGGTGATGGCCGAGCCGTTCCCGGCGGTGATGTTCAGGTTGGTCACGGTGTTCCGGTTGCCGACGATCATCGTTCCGGACACGTCGCCCGCCCGGGTCCGCACGGAGCCGTCCGGAGCACCGTTGTTCTCTGGCATCTGTTTCCCCGGTCCTCTCCAACGCTCGGGTTCCGGCACTCGGTCATGCTGGCGCCGGCCCGTCATCGAAACCCGGCGCTTTTACGTGTTTGGTGGGATCGCCGGCGAACCGGCAGGCTCGGTCGCGGCGGCGATCCGGGCGAGGTGGTCCAGGTCGAGGATCGTGATCCTGCGATAGCCCGTGACGACCGCGCCCGACTCCCGCAGGACCCGCAGGGCCTTGTGGATCGACGACTCCGCGGCGCCGACCAGAGTGGCCATCTCGGGCTGCGACAGCGGGAGTTGGGCCTCGTTGCGGCCGGGGCGCCGGTAGGTGACGGCGAGGTGGTGAAGGATCCTGGCCAGCCGCCCGAGCACGTCGCAACCGGTGAAGTCGACGATCCGGCCGGTCGCCGTGCGCAGCTTGGCCACCACACTCGCGTTGAGCGCGAGCCCGATGGCGGGGTGCTGCTTCGTGCACGCCACCAGTTCGGAGGGCAGGATGTAGCGGGCCAGCACCCGGCCGCAGGCGGTCACGGTACCGACGCGCGGCTGACCGTCGATCCCGGCGAGCTCCCCGACGAGGTCCCCGGCCATCCGCACGGCCAGCAACGCCTCCCGACCGTCCTGTGCGTGCGCGGTGACCTTCACCGTGCCGCCGATCAGGAGCAGCGCGAAGTCCGAGGTGTCGGCCTCGCGGATGGTGATCTGACCGGCCGGGTAGACCACGCCGTGGCCGAGCCCCAGCAGGACTCGGCGATCGGCCTCGCCGACCCGGCCGAGCAGCCCGGCGGGCGGCCAGTACGCCCCGGCCCCGCGCATCCGTGTGTTGCCCATCGGTCACCCCTCTTCCTCGTCCGGCCGAAGCCGGACAAGCCGTATTAGTAGCCGGTCTACCCGAGGACCCCTCCTCTACGGTCTCGGTAACCATCGTGTCGGCGCCGGGAATCCGGTGTCGACGGCAGCTCGGTCTTCGAACTGCCGGCCCCCGTCGTGATCGCGGAGGGAATGTGAATCCGAGGTACGAGTACCGAGCCCTGCTGGCGTGCGACATCGCGGGTTCCGCGGGCCGCGGCCAGCAGCCGCTGCAGGAGATCCGCGGCGTGCTGCGGTCCGCGCTGGTCGGCGCCCTCGGCGTCGCGGAGCTGGACCAGCGGGACCTCGCGTACGTGGACACCGGCGACGGCTGCCGGCTCGTCGCCCCGGCCGGGTTGCCCAAGGCCGGACTGCTGGTCCCGCTGCTCCCGGAGCTGTGCTCGCGGATCCGCGAGCACAACCGGCACGCCGGCCCGGAGACCCGGCTGCGGGTACGGGCCGCCGCGCACGCGGGGGAGGTCCGGCTCGATCCGGACGGCACCGTCTCCGGCACCCCGTTCGAGGCGCTCGCCCGGCTGCTCGACTCGCCCCCGCTGCGGCACGCGGTCCTGGCCGGTCCGGACGGTACCCCGGTGGCCGCGATGCTTTCGCGGCACTACTACGAGGAGACGGTCGGGCACGGCTACGAGGGGCTCGACGCCGGGGCCTTCACCGCGACCGAGGTCCGGGTCAAGGAGTACGCCGCGCGGGCCTGGCTCTGGTACCCGGGCAGCCCGGTCGGGCCGCACGGTGGTCCCGGCCCGGAACCCGGCTCCCGCGAGCGCGGGGCGGAAGCCGAGCCGCGGACCGTGGAGCAACTCGTCCGGGCCACGGGGAACGGCACGGTCTTCGCCGTCGGCCGAGGTGGTCAACACATCCGCTACAACGAACGGGGCTGAAGCGCCGATGAACCAGGAACTCGCCGAGCTGGCCGCGAGCGGAGCCACGGCTCTGGTGTCCGCGATGGGCACCGACGTGTGGAACGAGGCTAAACGACTGATGAGCGGCCTCATCGCCCGGGCCCACGGCAGCCGCCGCAGGGAACTGTCCGTCGCGCTGGAGTGGGGGTCGACGGCCACGAGGGGAGCGGTCGACCCCCGGGCCGTGGACTTCTGGACCGAGGCCCTGTTCCAGTTGCTCGACCAGGATCCGGCCCTCGCCCAGGACGTCATGGCCCTGGTGACGCTGCGGACCGCGCAACGGCCGGACGTCATGGTCCAGGTCAACTCCGCCACCGGCTCCGGTGAGGTGTTCGCGGTGCAGCACGGTGACCAGCACTTCGACTCCGGTCCGAGGTCCCGCGATCGTGAGGAACGGTCGTGAGCGCGGGTGAGGGCCGGCGGGACGGCCTGACGGACGGTTGGGTGCGGGCGGGGCTGGTCGCGGCCGTCGTCATCGGGGCCTTCGCCGAGGTCGGCACGCCGCACCGGCACTACGGCTGGCTGGTGGACGCGTTCGCCCTCGCCGCGGTGGGTGTGGTCGGCGCGGCGGCCGCGCTGGGGGCCGAGGCCGCCGCGACGCCCGCCCGGCAGCGGGACCGGGCCGCACGGGAGCCCAGGCCCGAACGGGAGCCCCGGCCGCATGCGACGGCCCCGGTCTGCCGCTTCGTCGCGGCACCGGCGGTGCCGACGGCCCAGCCCGGCAGGCCCCGGCCGTTCCTGCGCGAGAGGCCGACCGACCTGAGCGTGCCCCGCTTCGGCGAGGGCGCGCGGGCCCAGGGCTACCCCTGGCTGCTGCCGGACCGCACGGTGCAGAACGGGATCGCCGCCGACGAAGCCACCGTCGGTGCCCTCACCATCCGCGCGGCCTCCGTCGTCGGGCCCGGCCACCGTTGCGGACAGCCCGCCGAGCCGCGACAGGACTCCTACCGGATCGGGCGGAGCACGGACAGCCGGTACGCGATCGTGGCCGTGGCCGACGGCCTGTCCAGCGCGGCCTGGTCCGACGTCGGGGCCACCGCGGCCTCCAGCCAGGCCGTCACCCTTCTGCGCGAGCAGATCGAGACGGTCGGCTTCGACCGGATCGACGTCAAGGCGCTGTACAGGAGGATCGCGGAATCGATCGCCGCCCACGCGGCCGAACGCAAGGTCGGCACCTCGCACCTGGCCACCGTGCTGATCACCGCGGTGATCGCCGAGCCGGACGCCAACGGCGTGGCGCGAGCATGGGTCGGGTGGCTCGGTGACAGTTCGGCCTGGACGCTCGACCCGCGCGTCCCACGGTGGCAGTTCTCCGCCGGCGAAGCCAAGGACCGCGCGGCCGCGGTGGTCTCGAACGAGGTCGTCGGCCGACTGCCGGACACACCGCACCTGGCCGTGGACCAGTACGTCACCCTGGCGGCCGGTGCCGCCCTCGCGCTGGTCACGGACGGGATCGGCGACGCCTGGGCGGACCCGACGGGCAACGTCAACGAGTACTTCGCCAACGCCTGGCGCGCGCCCGTCCCGGCCACCCGGTTCACCGCCGACGTCGGGTACGACGCACCGCAGTGCCTCGACGACCGCACCGCCGTCGTGGTGTGGAACGGCAGGGGGAAATGACCGACTCCGATCCCGTCGCGCGCGACGGCGCCCCGGCGGTGGACCCCCGGGGCTGGGCGTTGCCGAGGACCGTGGCCCTCGCCGACATCGGGCCGCTCGCCGACCCGATCTCCGAACACAACGGCCAGGCCATCGCCGTACGGCCGCTGACGAGCCACCCGGGCTGGCTCGCCAAGCTCTACCGGCCCGGCCTGCGCCAGGAGGACGGCCGCAGGATCGACCTGCTGATCTCGGCTCCGGACACGCTGCCGGCCGCGGAACGGGCGGCCCTGTACGCCGGGACGTGCTGGCCCGCGGCCCGGATCCACGAGCCCGGCAACCCGGCCGTCGGGTGCGTGATCCCGATGGCGCCCGAGCAGTACCGGTCCGAGCTGAGGCGCGGAAAGTTCAGCGAGCGCCGGTTCCTGGAGATCGACTGGCTGGCGAAGTCCGACGAGTCGATCCGGGGCGTGGGCCTGCCGTGCCCCGGCTTCTCGGGCCGGCTGACGGCCTGCCGCCGACTGACGGAGCTCGCCGCGATCCTGGAGGGCCTCGGCCTGGTCTACTCGGACTGGTCGTTCTCCAACGCCTTCTGGAGTCCGGAGGGGCGTTCCGTCTACCTGATCGACGTCGACGGCTGCCAGCCGAAGAAGATGCCCGACATCCACCAGCCGAACTGGGCCGACCCGCTCACACCGCCGGGCGCCGACGCGGACCAGTACACCGACCGCTACCGGCTCGCCCTGCTCGTCGCCAAGTGCCTGACCGGCCGGCGCGACGCGAGCACCTACCACGGCGTCGCCGCGTCCGCGTGGCTGAACCAGCCCGCCGTCTCCGAGGTCCTGCTGGACATGCTGCTCGCGGCCGACCGGGAGCGCCGGCCCGCCGCTGCCCAGTTGAACCAGGCGCTGAACAACGGGCCCTACCTCAGGGCCGTTCCGCGTCCGACCCGCCTGCCGATGCCCCAATCATCCCTGGTGCAGCCGACGGTGACGTCGCCTCAGCCGGCGCCGCAACCGGTCCCGAAGTCCCCCGACGTCACCGTCACCGCCGCCGACCGCATCGGCGCGGTCGAAGAGAAGCAGAAGCCCAAGACCGGCTCGTCCACCCAGTGGACCTGGGTGCTCGCCCTCGTCCTCGTCGTGGTCCTGGTCATCGTCATCACCTCCAACCACTAGCTCAGAGGTGCACACCATGTCACTCTGCCTGCCCACCTACGTGGTGATCGACGCCTCCTCGTCGATGAAGCCGCACGAGGCCGTGCTCAACGCGACCCTCTCGCGTCTGCACTACAACCTGGCGACGAACCCGCGCGTCTCGGAGTTCGCCAGGGTCAGCGTGGTCGCCTTCTCCACCGACGTGCACGTGGTGATCCCCATGTCCGACATGGAGCAGGTCCCGAGCATGCCCGAAGTGATCTGCGGCGGGGGCACCGCGTACGGCAAGGCCTTCGACCAGCTGCGGCAGAGCATCGAACAGGACGTCAGCACCCTGCGGGCGCAGCAGTACAGCGTGCTTCGGCCGGCGATCTTCTTCCTCACCGACGGCGCTCCGACCGACGTGAGGTGGCGGGACTCCTTCCGTGCGCTCGTGGACCGGAACTGGCCGCGCCACCCGCACGTCATCGCCTACGGCTTCGGCGGCGCCAGGCGCGACGTGCTGAAGGAGGTGGCGACCAAGGCGCTGTTCATCGCCGACGGTTCGGACACCGAGTCGGCGCTCAGCGGGGCGATCACCGGCCTGCTCAACAGCCTGATCGCCTCCTCGCAGACCGGCCAGATGCAGATCGCCACCGACGTCAAGGGCTTCGAGTACGTCCAGGTCGCCCAGGAATACGTGGACTGAGCATGGACACCAACCTGCGCACCCCGGCGCCCCGGGCGCCACGCGCCTCCGTCGGGCTGTCCGTGCTGGCCGCGGTGCTGCTCGCCTGCGGCGGCGTGGTCTCGGTGGCGGGCGATCTCCTCGGCCCCTCGACGGACAAGGGCGGAGGCGGCGCGCACCCGGCGACGCCGGCGCCGGTTCAACCGCCCCCTGACCTCCCATCTCCCACCGTGGCGCCGTCGCCGAGCTGCTCGGCCTCACCCACCCAACTGCCCGAACCCACGGCCACCCCCACCACCCCGTCTCCCTCCCCGGAGCGTCGTCCGGGGCAAGGGCCAACCCGGACCAGGACTCCCGCGACGAAGAACGCCGCTCCGTAGCCGCGACACCGGCGGAGTCGCCGGGGACCGCGCCGCGCAGGCGGCCGGCGGTCCGTCAACAGCCGGAACGCACACCGCGGCCCAGGCCGGGAGCTCGATCCCGACCTGGGCCGCAGTCGCCCCTCCGGCGGACTCCACCGCACGGAGCGCCGGCTCAGGCGCCCAGGTGGGTGAGGAGCGTGTCGCCCGACGGGTAGGGGCGTTCGGCGGGGAGGAGCTGCCGGGCGGCGTCCAGCTCTCCGTTCCGGACGTGGGCGTGGATCGTGTGCGCGAGTTCGGTGACGTCGGCGATGGAGACGATCCATTCGTCCGCGTAGCGCCTGGTGGCCTCTCCGGCGAGGCCGAGCTGCAGCGACCGGTGGGGCAGCGGTTGGAGGTGCAGACCGCGTTCCGGGTCCCACTGGACGCGGGCCGGGGAATGCTTCAACTCCCGCTTCCAAGTGGCCTGGTCGGGGTGCAGCCCGCGAACGTAGTGGGACAGGCAGCTGTTCCGCAGCGCCCATTCGAAGCCCTCGCGGGTGATCTCGATCGCGAGGACGGTCTCCTGGCCCTCCTTGCCCGCCCATCCGCAGCGGTACATCATCCAGAGGAACGACGGTTTGATCCACGTCATCCGGTCCCTCTTCCACGCCGCCGGGAAGCGGCCGTCCCGTGCGGCGGGCAGGCCGATCTCCGGGGCGTAGGCCTGGTAGACGGTCACCGTGGAGGCGGTGTGGAGGGCGCGGATCTCGAACTTGGGTTCTTGCACGCTGACCAGGGTCGATCTTCGGCGCGCGTCGCGCCAGCGGATTTCCCGGGCCGGCACCGGGGCGGAGTACGAGCAGGACCCCGACCGCGGGTGCGGTCGGGGCCCTGTCGTGTGTGTGCCGTCCGGTCAGTCGAGCGGCGGCGTCAGCTCCACCTCGTAGCGGTAGAGCCGGCCGTTCACCCAGCAGGCCAGGTCGGCGCCGGTGGTGTGCCGGGCGAGTTCGGCGAGCAGGCGCTCGGTGAACCCGTCCAGCTGCCGGGCGTCGACCGGGGCGGCGCCGGAGCGCGCCCCGGCGGCGAAGGGGAGTTCCTCCGCCCGGGCCGACACGGTGTAGGTCACCGAGTCGCCCGCGTCCTGCGACGGGACGACGTGCCGCCCGGGCTCGTCCTCGGTGAAGACGAGTCCGGTGCCCGAGGCGGCCCGGTTGGCGGCCTCGACCAGGGAGAAGCCGGGCTCCGCAGGCGGAGCCTCGCTCCCCAGCCGCAGGTCGACCACGCCCTCGGCCGGCTCCGGGAGAACCCGGTAGCCGTAGGCGTCATCGACCTCGGACACCGACTCCGCCTCCGGCCACACGGCGTGCAGCCGCGCGACGAGGGACCGGCAGAACGCCCGCAGCGACCCGATGCTGTCGTCGGTGTCCTCGGTCGTCCAGTAGATGGACACGTGGAGGAAGCAGTCGTAGTCACGCTCGCCACCACCCGATGACCCGTCGGGCGCGGGCCCGGAAAGGTCACCGGGCTCGGTGCTCAGCCGGAGTCGGAACTTCGATCCGTCCGCGCCCACGAGGTGGTGCCACGGATCCGTGAGCGGATCGGTGGTCAGCGTGAGGACGTCGGAGATCTCCCGGGCGGTGAGAGCGGGACCGGACGGTCGTCTCACCAGGATGGCGGCATCGGTCGACATGACCTCAGCACCCGTGGCCCTTGCACTTGTAGTCGCCACCGATCTTGCCGCTGATGTTCCAGCCGCCCGGGTCTCCGGCCGCCCAGATGTGGTACTCCTGGAAGTCCGAACTCCGCCTGCGCAGGTAGTCGTCCAGGCTCGCCATGGCCGTCTTGGCGTCGTAGCCGTCCGGCATGCGGATGTAGGTACGCACCGCACCCTTCCCGTTGGACTTCCTCATGTTGTCGTGGACGGCGTTCGGTCCGGGCTTGGTCTCCTTGAACTCGGACGGCACCCCGTCGACCCAGGCGTCGAAGCCCTTTCCGGACTTTCCGCCGTCGTCCAGCGTCGCCTTGACGTGGGAGCCGCCCTGGGCCAGCTGGAAGGCTATCGCGTACTCGCTGTTGCTGAGCGACCAGGTGGTGAGGTTGCTCCCCTTCTTGGTCAGGGTCTTGAACCGGTTCTCGTCGAAGGGGGTTTCGGACTCGTCGATCCGGCCGGCGATGTCCTCGACGTAGTTCCTCTCCTGGATGTCCTGCGCCAGGTTGGCGAAGGCGCAGCCGTCGCGGGCCGAGCGGTGGCAGTACTTCTTGTTGATCTCGCGGATCTTCTCCAGGTACTCGCCGATGATCGGGTTGTCGGGCTGCATCAGCCAGGCCACCCGGGCCTCGTGCCACTTCTTGCGGTTCTCCGCGCTGCCCGAGGTGGTCTTGGCCGGGGACGGCGAGTCGTCGCCGCCACGGGTGCTGGGGGCCTCGTCGTCGTCACCGTCGTCGGTGCAGTGGGTGACGCACTGGTCGCCCATGGTCGGCTCGTGGAAGACGCCGTTCATGCCGACCCAGCCGTGCAGCGCCATGTCGTTGCCGGAGCAGTCGTCGGCGCACATCTTGCGGCCGTCGGGGTCGCTGGTGCTGGTCGGGTTGCCGCCGGAGTAGGCGTACCCGTTCAGCTCCTTGGGGCTGGTCGGATCGAACACCGGGTCGATGCTGAGGAACCGGCCCAGGGACGGGTCGTAGTCGCGCGCACCGAGGTGGACCATCCCGGTGGGCCCGGTGACACCGCCCAGGAAGCCGTGGCTGCCCGACCAGGTGGCCGGCGCCGCGCCGCGCTGCTCGCCGTACGGCGTGGTCCGCTTCTGGGCGACGGTGCCGGTGGCCGCGTCGACGTTCAGCTCGGCGGTGGAGTGATGGTCGGCGACCTGGAAGGCGACCTTGTTGTCGTCCGTCCGTACCGCCGAGGCCTGGCCCAGCGAGTAGTACCGGGTGGCGACGGGCTTGGCCGCGCCCTTGGTCAGGGTCAGCTCGGTGGTGCCGAGGTAGAGCGTCCAGCTCTCGGCGCCCGGGTTGGCGCTGTCCAGGACGTGCGCGGTCAGCCGGCTGCCGCTGGGGTCGTAGAGGTAATCCGTCGTCCGGGTGCTGGTGACGGGCCCGTTCTTGACGGTGTCGACGACCTTGCCGAGCTTGCCCTCGGCGTCCCAGGTCAGTGCCTGGTCGCTGGTGGCGCCCGCGGCGAGGTCCCGGTGGCGGGCGATGGTGTTGCCCGCCGGGTCGTAGCCGGCGGTCTCGGCGAGGACGCCGGTGCCGCTGGTGCTCTTCAGCGTGTGCGGCTGGGCGGCTGTCGGGCCGGGGTAGTTGTACTTGGTGGTGACGTCCTTGGCGGGGTCTCCGGTGATGTCGTGCCGGGTCTGGGTGTCCCGGGTGCTGTCGGGGTTGAACTGCCAGCTCGTCCAGTACGGGGCCGGGCCGCCGAGCGCCTTGGCGTCGGGCGTGGCCGGGCAGCTGGTGCCGCTCGGGGTGAACGCCTCGGTGAGCCGGGCCAGGTAGTCGTACCGGAAGCACTGCCGGTCGGTTCCGGAGCGCGAGGTGTCGGTGATCGAGGTGACGTTGCCGACCTGGTCGTAGGTGTAGGCCGCCGCGCGCAGCGGGTTCGCCTGGCCGTACTGGTCGGTGCGGCTGGAGGCCAGCCGCTGGGTGCCCCACTCGTAGGCGTTGGTGATGTAGAGCTGCTTGTTCGCCGTCCCGTCGGACAGCGTGCTCTGCAGCGGCTTGCTGGTCAGGCTGTAGGTCTGGCCCGTGAGGTAGCTGCTCAGACCCTGGGCCGTGGTCATCCGGGTGAGGTCGTCGTAGCCGAACGCCACCGACTCGGCGGCGAGGTTGCCGGCCGCCGGGTAGCTGATGCTCTGCTGCTTGCCGTCGAGCCGGTAGATGGTGCCGCTGACGTAGTTGCCGGCGAGGGCCTCCTGGCCGGGGACGGACGGCACGCTGAGCGTGCTGCGGGTCGGGCGGCCCAGGGCGTCGTACAGCGACCAGGTGGTCGTGTACGGGTAGGTGGTGCCGCCGACGCTCGTGTACCGGGTCGCCGAGGAGATCAGGCCCTTGTTGCCGGACGGGTCCCAGGTCTGCGAGGTGAGCAGCGGGCCCGACACGGTGCCGGAGTGCAGCTCGGTCTGCCGGTCGAGGTTGTCGTAGACGTACGCCAGGGTCTGGTTGTTGCCGTCCCGGCTGGTGGCCAGCCGGCCGCGGTCGTCGTAGGTCTTGACCGACGTGCCGGAGTCGGGGTCGACGGTCTTGACCTGGCGGCCCTGCTGGTCGTACGTCCAGCTCCACTGCGTCCCGTACTGGTCCGTCAGCTGGGTGGTGTGCCCCGCCGGGTCGTAGCCGTAGCGGATGCTGTCGTAGGCGCCGCCGGCGGAGCCCCCGCGGTACTGGCGGATCTCGCTGGTCCGGCCACGGGCGTCGGTGACGGTCGTCGCCGGGGTGCCGCCGCTGGGCGGGGTGACGGTGACCCGGTCGCCGCCGTACTCGGTGAGCGTGGTGGCGATCGGGGTCCCGACGCCGTTGCCGGCCAGGGTGGTCGACTTGACGACGCGGCCGAGGCCGTCGAAGGTGCTGGCGGTCTGGGTCTCGACACCGGTGGTGTCCTCGACCTTGAACAGGGTGCCGGAGGCCGCGCCGGTCGCGTAGTAACCGGCGTAGGCGAGCGAGGCCTGGCCCTGCTCGTCGTAGAAGGTGTCGGTCAGGACCCGGCCGCCGTTGTCCCCGGGGGACTGGGTCTGCCGGGCCCGGCCGAAGCCGTCGTACAGGGTGTACGCGGTGGCCTGGGAGCCGTCCGCGTTGAGCGCCTTCGTCGACACGACGCGGATCTGGCCGTCGTTGTCGGTGTAGCCGAACTCGTGGTTCGGGGTCTGGCCGGTCGCCTTGGAGCGGTTCGGCAACCAGACCTTGAGCGTCCGGCCGAGCGCGTCGTACAGGCTGTCGGTGCGGCGGTTGTTGGCGTCGACGGTGTCGACGGTCTGGCCGCGCAGCAGGTCGAGGTCGGCGACGGAGACCATGGCGGTGGCGGCGTTGCCCGCGACCACCGGCGGTCCGGTCGTGGTGACCTTGGTCGGCCGGCCGTTCGCCGGGGCGAAGCCGGTGGTGGTGGTCTGCGCCAGCGGGCTGGCGGTGGTCACGGGTGCCGTGGCGCCCGTGGTGTCGAACACCGTGGTGGACGCCAGCTTGGTGGTGCTGTCGGCACGGCCGTAGGCGTCGTAGTGGGTCGTCCCGTCGAGGTAGGTGGCCCGGTTGCCGGAACGGGACTTCAGGGTGTGCACGGTGGTGGCGTCGCCCTTGACGGGGGCGGCGCCGTAGGCCTGGCCGTCGTAGCGGGTGCGGATGTCCGACAGGACCGCGGAGGTCCCGTCGGCCTGGGTGTCGCGGTTCACGGCCGCCGAGCAGTTGGCGGCGACCATCTCGACCTGGATGGTGCCGGTCAGGATCCAGGCCGCGGCGTTGTCGGCGTACGTCGTGCGGGTGCAGGTGTCGTCGGCGCCCACCGCGGCGTCGCCCAGGTCCTCGCTCTGCGTCGTCCGGCCGTAGTCGTCGAACGTGGTCGCGGTGCGGGTCTCGCGCCAGGCGGCGCCCGCGCCCTTGTCGAGCGAGGTGAAGGACCGGCTCGCCTGGGTGCCGGTGAGGTTGGCGGTGGTGGTGCCCCAGTCGTTGGAGCGCTTGGCGGTCTCCTTCTTCCAGGGGGTGCTGACGGACTTGGAGAGGATGACGCCGCCGGGCTTGTCGTACTGCTCGCTGCGGTACTCGTAGCCGGCCCAGGCCTGGTCGTCGGTCAGGACGGTGCCCTGGCCGTCGTCGACGGTGACGCTGCGCTTGCCGTTCTTGTCGGCGGGGTTGTCGCGGTCCTGGTCCATGCCGCGCAGGAACCAGTGGTCGGCCTGGGTGGTCGTGCCGGTGACGCCACCGGTCTCCACCCGGGCGTGGGCGTAGCCGCGCCACTGGGACCAGGTCTTGAGCTTGGCCGGGGTCAGCCCGTCCTCGTCGTCGAAGTGCCAGGCGGCGTCGCCGAGGTAGGTGTAGCGGGTGACCATGTCGGGCGCCCCGCCGGTGCGGTCGGTGGCGATGACCGTGTTGACGACGTACTTGTTGAACCACTCGGTGGTCACCGGCACGTCGTTGGACGGCTGGTACATCTGCGGGAAGCAGCGGGTGGTGTTGCTCTGCGGGGTGGGCAGGGCGTTCCAGTCACAGGCCGCGGCCGAGTAGTTGACGTCGATCTGGCCGCCGAGCTCGTCGGTGACGGTGCCCAGGCGCTGCTTGATGAACGGCATGCGGCCGTCGCCGACCTTGTCGAGCCGGTTGGCCATCTGCTTGTAGGCGAAGCCGGTCTTGGGCAGGGCGATCGCCGGGGCGGCGGAGGAACCGGTGTGCTGGATGGAGTCCAGCAGCAGCTGGTAGTCGAAGTCGGCGGTGCCCCACTTGTGGTTCAGGGTCCACGTGTCGACGGTGGCGTAGTTCCCGTCGGCCTGGAGCGTCTTGGCGGTGACGGAGGTCAGGCGCGTCCGCGTGAAGTAGGTCGGCGAGCTCTGGCCGGTGCAGTCGGTGCCGTCCTTGCAGTTCTGGTCCCACGGGGTGTCGTACCAGTACTGCCGGTTGGTGTCGATCTTCGCCGGGTCACAGAGCGCCGCGTTGGTCTCCAGGCAGCGCTCGGCGGTGCCGAAGTCGACCCGGCCCATCGGCTTGACGGTGGCCGAGTGGAGGTCGCCCTGCTGCTGGCCGTACTCG